>CAMBRJ010000300.1 GCA_945870175.1 Gemmatimonas phototrophica | reverse complement strand
TCCTGGCCGATTCGAACCCCGGTGTTCCGGACCTGCCAGCCGTGTCCATGTTCGCGCAGCTCCCGGGTCAGGAGATTCTCGTGCCGGTGAACTTCGCGGCAGGCAAGAGCTACTACTTCCAGTGCGACCCGCACGCCCTGCTCGGCATGGTCGGCACGCTGAAGGTCGAAGACGAGTAGTCAGGCGTCAGCAACAGCAACGGCCAGAACACGGATGACGCTGATCGATGTGAAACAACACGGATAAGCAACAAGCGCCGTTTGCTTATCTGTGTTGTTTCCGGTCATCCGTGCGATCCGTGTTCTGGCTTTTCCTTTTGCTTTTGCTTTTTGCTGCAGCCGCGTCCGCCGCGAGTCAGTTCGCGCCGTCGGTGACCAGCGTGTCGTACTGCCGGCCGCGCCAGCGCGTGGGCGTGCGCGCGGTGCTCAGCGTGAGCCGCCACGCGGCCGCGATGTCGGACAACCACGACAGCCAGAACGGCCAGCCGCGCTCGGCGTAGCTCTGCCGCAGCGCCACGAGCATCATGAGCCGCACGAGCAGCGCGGACGCGTTCACCAACAGCAGCGCCTCCAACAGCATCGTCTGCGGGTTATCGGCAACGGGCCAGCCCCTGAACCCAATGATCGCGGTGAGCACGATCAGCATGGGCAGCGGCAGCGCCTGCGCACTCCACACGAGGGCCACGTCGATCCAACGCCGCCAGGTGGGCGTGGCGTCCTTCAAGTCGAAGCTGCGGCCCCATTCGCGCCACATCTCGGCCAGCGAGACGTACGCGCTCACTTGGATGATGTGTGACCCATCAAGGAACCCCACGCGCGCGCCATTCGCCGCGAGATGGCGCGCCAACGTGACGTCGTCGCAGAAAGACGCGCGCGCCGGCGCGTAGCCGCCGTGTTGCTCGAGCAGCGCGCGCCGCGCCACGAAGCACTGCCCGTTCGCGAGCACGCGATCGGGGGGCGGCTGGGTGGCGCCGGCCGCGCCGCACCGATACACCAGCGTGACCAGCATGGCCGGTTGCACGAAACGTTCGGCCGACGTCTGGTCGCGGAACTGCGGTGAGAACGACGCCACGTCGTAAGCGTCCTGTTCGACCGCATCGACGACGGCACCGACCAAGCCAGGCGCAGGCACGGTGTCGGCATCGATGCCGAGCACCCACGCGCCCTTGGCCTGTCGGAAGCCCGTCTCGAGTGCCCACACCTTGCCCACCCATCCGGCCGGCAGCGGTTCGTCGGTGACCAAGCGAATGCGCGGATCACGGGCCGATGCCGCCTCGACCAACTCCCGCGTGCCGTCGGTGGACCGACTGTCGACGATGAGCACCTCCAGCATCGGTTCGGTCTGCGCCATGAGGCCCTCGAGGCAGGGACCGATGCGCTTGGCTTCGTTGAGCGTGGCCACGATCACTGTCACCGTGGTATCGGTGCGCGGCGTGAGGCGCGGCGCGATCGGCGGACGTCGCGTGCGACCAGGCATGAGGCGCGCCAGCAGCAACAGCAGCAGCGGCACCTGCACGGCGAGCAGCGTGAGGCCGACGCCGCGCACGACGTCCATCCACAGGATCGCGGTATTCATAGCGACGGCTCGTTCGACGCGCGCGCGCGCATCGGCGGCGACACCACCGGCTCGGTCTGCGCGAGCTGCGCGACCGCCTTCGCCATGTCGCCAAAGATAAAAAGGTGTGCCGGATACATCGCGTACCAGTAGAGAAGTCCCAAAAGACCACGCGGCGCGAAGAGCGCCGTCTGAATCAGCCGTGTGCCGTCGCCTTCCGGGACGGCGGAGAATTGCAGCCAGGCCTGACCCGGCACACGCATTTCAGCGCGCAGCCGCAACAGGCGCGGACGCTCGACCATCTCCACCCGCCAGAAGTCGACCGCCTCTCCAAGATACAACCACGCAGGGTCCCGCCGCCCCCGCCTGAGACCGGGTCCCCCCACCATGCGATCGAGAAAGCCCCGGATTTTCCAGAGCCAGTTCCACGCGAGCCACCCATGGTCGCCCCCCAACCGACAGAAGGCGCGGAAGACCTGATCGGGGGTGGCGTCGACGTAGATCGTGCGGGTCTCCTCGAGCACCCCCTCCCGGTCGCGCAGTTCGTACCACGCGCCGCCCCCCAGCGCGTCGCTCCAGCGTGACTCCACGGCATGCGACGACAGGCGCGACAGCGCGCGCTGGACCGCCGTGCGGTAGGCCATGGGGCGAATATCGGGAAAGAGCGCGCGGGCCTTGGCCGTAGCGGCCAGCACCGGATGCGCGATGCCTTCCACCAGCGGCGTGGCCAGTTGGGCGGGGATCGGCGTGATCTTGTCGATCCAGAGCGCGGCGAGTTTCGGTGACATGACCGGCACGGCGATGATCGTACGGCGCAGGCCGCGCACGGCGGCGTAACCGTGCAGCATGTCGCGGAACGAGAGCACGTCGGCGCCGCCGATTTCCACGATGCCGGCCGGGCCGTGCTCGCGGGCGCGAATCAAGTAGGTGAGCACGTCGCGCACGGCGATCGGCTGCACCGTATTGGTGATCCACTTGGGCGCGAGAATGACCGGCAAGCGCTCGGCCAGATAGCGCACCATTTCGAACGACGCCGACCCCGAGCCCACGATGGGGCCGGCGCGAAACTCGGTGGTGGGCAGCCCGCCCCGCAGGATGGCGCCCGTTTCGCCCCGGCTCTGCAGGTGCGCGCTGGCCTCGCGACTCTCGGGGACGAGGCCACCGAGGTAGATGCAGTGCTTCAGCTCGCGGCCAGCCTGCACGAAGTTGCGGGCAGCGATCCGGTCGCGTTCGGCAAAGTCAGCGGCGTGCGTCATGCTGTGCACGAGATAGTAGGCCTGCTCGACCCCATCGAGCGCGCGACCGAGCGAGGCCGGATCGAACAGATCGCCGGTGACCACTTCGACGTCGTGCTCCCACCACCGTCCGTGAATGCGGCGTGGGTCACGAACCAGCAGCCGCACCGGCACGCCCCGCTCCACCAATCGTGAGGTGAGGCGGCCGCCGATATAGCCTGTGGCGCCGGTGACGAGCACGGTCATGCGAAAGGGACAGAGGCCGACCAAATCGCCGTCCCGCCACAATGGCGGAGTGGCCCGCACGGTAGCGGCTTCGGTGATCAGCACGTACGCTACCTAACGCTACGCCACGTTCGTCTCCGTCGTTCCCCGCCGCATGCCTCGTGCCAATCCATCACGGGGCGCCCTCAGTCGTGCGATCCGTCACGGAGCACCGCACGCACCGCCGAGATCAGTTCGCGTGAGCGATGGCGGCGGTCGTGTCTCTCGACGAACCGGTCCACGGTATCCGCCTCCTCGCGCATCCGCCGTGCGACCGCGCCGTCGGCAATCCTCCGCAGGGCGCGAACCAGTTCGTGTTCGTCCTTTTGCGCCACCGCCACGAGTCCCGGATAGCCGTCGAGCAGCGCGCCCGCCTCGCCCCCAGTCCCGTACATGAGAATCGGACGACGGGCGGCGAGATATTCGTACAGCTTTCCTGGTGCACACCGATGTAGTGCCGGCGGGTTGAGCAGCAGGAGCGAATCGAATCTCCGCATCTGCGCTTGGGCGACATCACGGGGGACTCCCGGGCGGAGCTGCACGACGCCCGGGATTGGAAACTGGCGGATGGACACCTTGGCAGCCTCATGGCGCGCACCCACGAAATCCAGCCGAACCTGTGCCGTCAGTACCGGAAAGGCGCCGAGCGCGCCGTGCAGCGTACCGAGCATTTCGTCCAGATCGGACCATGACCCGGGCTCGCCCATGAACGCGATGCGCGCCGTGGTGTCCGGATCCTCGGCGAGCGGATGCGTGGCGTCATCCACTGAATCCCAGCCGTTGCGCAAGACCGAATGGGACTGCGCGCGCAGGGTGGGATAGCTCCGCAGGTACTCACACTGCATCGCCCCAGTCGTGAAGAACACATGGTCCGGCGTCGCGAGACACCGGGCTTCCCAAAGGGACTCGCCCGCGTGATGCCCAACGAACTCGGACGTGTTCATCGTCCACTCATCCCGGAAATCCAACAGGAGTGGGACCCCCGCGCCTCGGCAGAACGCCGAGGCCGCCACGAACTCACCGAATTTCGGTCCCGATGCAAGGACGGCGGACACCGGCGTTCGGGCGTCGATCGCCACCAACGCCGAGCGGACGGCATCGACGTGTCGGCTTGTCATCCGGTCGATCATGGGTGCGACTTGCCACCAGGGATCATCGGCGCTGGGCCCGGCAACGCGAACCGTACCGACGCCCGAGGCGACCCGGTGCAGGAGCACGCCGCCGGGACTCGTCGCCGCCACATTGTCGGCAGCGCGTGTCACCACGGTGACCGTCCATCCCTCGGCAGCCAGCGCGTTGACGATCGCCAGCACCCGGTA
>CAMBRJ010000299.1 GCA_945870175.1 Gemmatimonas phototrophica | reverse complement strand
GCTTCGCCGTACAGCTGTCCCGTCTGCGCGAGATAGGCCGTACCTTCGTCGAAGTAGTCGGTGCTGAACAGGCCGGCCCGTTCGCCGATGGCGGCCGTGAGAATGGGCGTATCGCAGCGGATGAAGTCGCGCGCGTAGAAGAAGTCGTGCACCGCCTGCTCCAGCTCGTGCCGCACGCGCATGATCGCGACCTGCCGCTGACTGCGCAGCCAGAAGGTGCGGTTGTCGAGCAGAAAGTCGATGCCGTGTTCCTTCGGCTGGATCGGATAATCGTTGGGGCTGGTGCCGATCACCTCGAGCGTCTGCACGCCCATCTCGAATCCGCCGGGCGCGCGCGCGTCGGCGCGCACCTCGCCCGTGAGGGCCACCGACGCCTCCTGCGTAAGTTCGGCGAACGCGTTCCACGAGGCGTCCGGCACCTCGGACTTCACCAGCACCGCCTGCAGGATTCCCGTGCCATCGCGGGCCACGACAACGGCCACCTTGCCCTTGGAGCGCAGGTGGGTGACCCACGCGCGAACGGTGACAATGGCACCGACGTGGTGCTTGAGGTCGGCGATGCGGGTGCTGGATTGGTTCATCGGACGGCGAGTTGAAGGAGAGCCGTGAAGCTACACCGTTGCCCACGCGTGCTCCAAGCGCTGACGCACCGCCCGTGGCACCACCTACCCCACCCGGAAGAGCTCCAAGGCGCGGGCATAGCCCACCGTGAGAACATGGCGGAGCCCCTGATGCGACGGCGCCGCCAGCTCCGGGTCGTCCCGCAGCACGCGTTCGGCTACGATCCGCGCCGTCTCATTGAGCGCCTCATCGCGGAGCGGATCGGCGATCCTGAACGCGGGAAGCCCGTGCTGCTTCGCGCCAAACAAGTCGCCCATGCCACGCAACTGCAGGTCAGCCCGCGCGATCTCGAAGCCGTCTTCGGTGCCGGCGAACATGCCTAAGCGTTCAGCCGCCTCGGCGCCAACGTCGCCCAGCACAATGCAATAGGACTGCTCGGCGCCGCGGCCCACGCGCCCCCGCAGCTGATGCAGCTGCGAGAGACCGAAGCGCTCCGGGTGCTCGATGATCATGACCGTGGCGTTGCTCACGTCGATGCCCACCTCGATCACGGTCGTGGCCACCAACACGTCCACCTCGCCATCTCGAAAGGCGCGCATGATCAGGTCGCGCGCATCGGCGGGTAATCGGCCGTGCAACAAGGCGACCCGGCGCTGCGCGAAGGGCCCGCTGACGAGCTCGTCGAACATCACCGTGGCTGCTTTGAGCTCCAACTTCTCAGAGGTCTCGATGAGCGGGTACACCACATACACCTGCCGTCCGGCGTCGAGCTGCGTGCTGGCAAATTCGAAGACTTTAGACCGACCTGATTCAGGACGCACGACCGTGGTGATCGGGTGTCGACCGGGGGGCCGCTCGTCGAGGACGCTGACGTCGAGATCGCCGTACAGTGTGAGGGCCAGCGAGCGCGGAATCGGCGTGGCACTCATGAGCAGCACATCGGGGGCGTTGCCCTTCGACCCAAGCGTGGCGCGCTGTTCAACGCCGAACCGATGCTGTTCATCGATAATCGCCAGGCCAAGGTGAGCGAATTCAACATCGCCCTGAATCAGGGCGTGCGTACCGATGGCCAGCACCGGCTCGTGCGAGGCCAATCGTGCCAGCGCCGCGCGGCGCTCCTTGGCCCCCAGCCGACCCGTGAGCAACACGGGCGTGATGCCGAGCGGCGCCAACAACGCACCAATGCTTCGGGCATGCTGTTCGGCCAGCAACTCGGTCGGCGCCATCAGCGCGACCTGGGCCCCGTTCTCCATTGCGAGCAGCGCCGAGAATACCGCCACCACCGTTTTCCCGGCGCCCACGTCGCCCTGCAGCAGGCGATGCATGCGCCGCGGGCTCTCCATGTCGGCCACGATCTCGCGAATCGCCCGGACCTGTGCCCCGGTGAGTGTGTACGGCAACACGGCGCGCAGCTTCGTGGTCAGGTCGCGACGATTCACGAAGGCGGTGCCGCCGCGTGCTTCGCGGGCCACCTGATTCGCCTTGCGGTGCAACAGCTGGACACACAGCAACTCTTCGAACGCCAGCCGGGCGCGTCCACGCAACGCCTCGATCACTGACGTGGGCCGATGCACCAGGCGCAGCGCCTCGGGGAGTGGCGGTACGTCGGCCTGCGCCAGGATCTCGCGCGGCAACGTTTCCTGCACCAGCGGCAGCAGCTGATCGAGATGCTGCTGTACCATGGCGCGGAGCACGCGCACCGACAGGCCTTCGGTGCTCGGGTACACGGCGAGCACGCGGCCTTCGTTCGTGCCCTCTTCTTCCGGCCCCAGATTGACGAACTCGCGCGGCTGCAGCCGGCGACCGTGGAAGAAGCGAACCTGTCCGGTGCAGAGCAGCCAGTCGCCCTTGTTGATCGTGCGATCGAGAAACGGCTGTCCCGGCCACGCCACTTCGATCATGCCGCTCGCATCCTGCACGACGGCCTGAAACACGCGCAGCCCCTTGCGGGTGGGGAGTACGCCTTTGGCGATCACCTGACCCAGCACGGTGATATCGGCGCCGACGACCGCCTGGGCGATGCGCGTGACAGTACTGGCGTCTTCGTAGCGGTGCGGCACGTGGCGCAGCAAGTCGCCCGCCATCGTGATCCCCAATCGCGCCAGCATCTCGGCGCGGGCCGGGCCGACCCCTTTGAGGTACGTGACCGGCGTGTCGAGCGTGAGCTTCGGCGCCGGACGCGCAGGCGGCCGTCGCTTCCGCTCCTGCGGGTCCCGATCGCCGCCGAACGCCATCACGCCTCCACCAGCTCCTTGGCGTAGTCACCCGCATCGAACGGTTCGAGGTCGCCGATCTGCTCGCCGAGTCCGACGAACTTGACCGGCACGTTCAGCGCCTCGTGCACGGCCACGACGATGCCACCCTTGGCCGTGCCATCGAGCTTCGTGACCACGAGGCCCGTGACGGGAACGGCCGCCGAGAACGCGCGCGCCTGCGCGAGCGCGTTCTGGCCGATCGTTCCGTCGAGGACAAGCAGCACTTCGTGTGGGGCGTCGGGCAGTCGCTTCATGATCACGCGATGAATCTTGCGCAACTCCGTCATCAGATCGTCACTCGTGTGCAAGCGCCCGGCCGTGTCGACGATGACGATGTCAGCACCACGCGTCATCCCGGCATCGACGGCGTCGAAGGCCACGGACGCGGGATCGGATCCAGGGGCGCCGCCCACGAAGTCCACCCCCGCCCGCTCCGCCCACACGCGCAGCTGATCGATGGCGCCCGCCCGAAACGTGTCGGCCGCTCCGAGCAGCACCGTCTTCCCTTCCTGCTTGAACTGCGCGGACAACTTGCCGATGAACGTCGTCTTGCCGGCGCCGTTCACGCCGATGACGAGCATGACGGTGGGGCCAGTGGCGGCGCGGAGCAGCGTGGGGTCGGCATTGCCCTTTCGCAACACGGCTTCGATGCCGGTGGCCAGCGCACTGCGAAATTCGGCCTCGGTTTTGACTTCACCGCGCTTGGCACGAAGCTCGACGTCGGCCACCAGGGCCAGCGACGTGGGCACACCGAAATCGGACTCGATCAGGAGCGTCTCCAGCGTCTCGAGCGATCCTTCATCGACGCCTTTGAAAAGTACCGACACATCGGTGAGTGCCACGTCCTTGAAGCGCTGCCAGAGCGAGCGCTTGGGAGCTTCATCCTTACGGCGAAACAGGCGAGCCATTCTTGACCGGGCGAAGAGAAACGAAGTATCGAATGAGTGGTGACGATCAGCGATAGCCGACAGCACGACGACCGATCCATTCGCCGCAGAGCACCAGCAGCGCGAGCACGAACGGCCAACCGGCATCGGCGAGTCGCGGGGCATCGGAGGAGAGGGCACCGCGCGAGAGCACGCCGTCGCGCACGGTGGGGGCCCGTGGCACCCATTCCCGCGACGCATTCACCACCAGCACGCTAGCGCCACCCTCGGTCTGGACATCGTACACCCCCGCCGCCAAGGCCGGTGAGGTGGTTTCAAAACTCGCGCCGACAAAGCGGAGCGTGAGCGAATCGACGCCGCTGTCGCCGCGACGGCTGAGTCGCACCGAGACGATCGAGTCGACGCCGCCACGACGCCACGCCACGGCCTCTCCCGCGCGCATCAGCGACGCAATCGGACGGGCCGCGCGCACGTCGCCACGCCCAGCCGCCAGCCAATCGAAGATGGCGCCCCAGAGGGCACCGAAGGCCTCGGCCGAGCGACCGCCGCGCAACGCCCACCCGGCATACCCCGAGCCCGACACGACGATCGTGCGCACGCCGTTCTCGGTGCGGGCCGCGATCGCGGGCACGGCCTCACCACGTTTGCCCAGCTGCGCGGTCAGCACCGGT
>CAMBRJ010000298.1 GCA_945870175.1 Gemmatimonas phototrophica | reverse complement strand
GGCCCGATTCACGCCGTGCGCGACGCGGCTGGGTGCGAGCGCGCGTACGCCACGGCGCGCACCCGGTCGGACTCGCTCTCGGTAACGTTTCTGTCGTTCCCCGACCCGGCCGCGCGCCAGCTGAGACATCGGTGCGGGGAACTGCGCGCCGCGGTCATGGACGCGCCTGGGCGCTGACCGCCCGCGGCGCCCTGGCGCTCGGCCCTACTCCGCCCGCAGCGTCGCCTCGAGGGTAATCGGCACCGCCGACAGCGCCATCGACACCGGACAGCCCACCTTCGCCGCGTTCGCCTTCTCGCGGAAGGTCGCGTCGTCGATTCCCGGCACCACCGCATCGAGGGTGAGCACGATGCCGGCCATCGACCAGTCGAAGCCCTGCTGTGCCATGGTGATCACCGACTCCACGTGCAGCGCGGTCGGCGGAAAGCCCGCACCAGTGAGCTGGAACGACAGCGCCATGGCAAAACATCCGGCATGCGCCGCCGCGATCAGCTCCTCGGGGTTGGTACCACTTCGCCCCTCGGCATCGGCAAACCGCATCTTCGTGGAATACGGCTGCTCCGCCAACACCCCGCTCGGGGTGGTCAAGCTACCCGCGCCTTCCAATCCCGTGCCGCGCCAGACGGCCTTTCCACTACGACGCATCGATCACTCCTGCTGATGAACGGTGTTGAACAGTGGTGCCCGGTGATGTACTCACGGCTGAACGGCGAATCCGCGCGCTTGGTGCCCGGGGGCACCGCGTGTCCGTTGTCGATCCCCGACCGCGGACCAGAAATACAGCGGGGGAGCATCTCGTGAGAGACGCTCCCCCGCTGTGCCCATCGTGTGTGATCTACTTCGCGACTGGCCCAGAAGCACAGGTAATCTTGGTGTGCATCGGAGTGAAGAGACTGTACGTGACGGCGCCGACCAATCCGTTCAGAAAGCTGCGTTCCGTCACGACCGAGGCGACGCCCTGAGGACAGGTCTGCTTGGCATCGATCGCCGGCGGCGGGACTAACCCATACACGAACGAAGGTTGCCACTGCTTGTCAATCACCGTTTCGGCGGGCGGCGCGCCGGTGTTGACGGTAACGCGATAGCAGGCGCCAAGCGCAACCAACGCCACTACGGAAACGATTCGAGTGATGCTCATGGTGGCTACTCCTTCGCCGAGGTAACGTCACCAAACTGCACGGCGACTGGGCGATCCAGCTGCGCGGAACGTACGGCTGCCTGCTGAAGGACGTCGGCGACCTGCGTATCGGTTGCAGACGCGGCGACGTGCACGAGCTCCGTGCCGTTCGGCAGCGCTGCGGTGCCCGAGGCACAGGTAATCCGAACCGTCTGCGGTGCCCAGATGCCGATCGTCAGGACACTCAGTAATCCGTTGGGGAAGCTCGTCAGCGTCTCGACGGTGGCCACGCCACTCGGACACTTCGTACGGGCATCGATTGGCGTCGCGGCGACGAGGCCGAATACCCAAGTGGACACCCAATTCTGTTGAACGATCGTTTGACTCGGCGCGCGACCGGTCTGTACGACTTGCCTGAAACAGGCAGTCGTTGATGCCAGCACAAGCGCGCCGAGCACCGCAGTTTTCCAGCGAACCATCGATGCTCCTTTTGGTAAATCGGAAGTTTGAGCAGTGCAAGCGGGGAGAGGTAAGGATAGCGCGTGGCCGGCCGTCGCGCGAGGACTGGCGAGCCAGCGGTCAGGCGGCGCGCGTCCGCGTCATGCTGCTGCCATCCGCGATGACCTCGTCAGGCGAAAGCGGGATGCGTCCGTTCCGGTGCTCGATGGTCGTCGGGCCGACCGCGACGATCGACGGCCCTTGCCGACGCGCCGATCACCCCGTAGTTCACTGAGATGCTAAACTATCCCACGCTCAAGGCGATGTGTTGTAGTCGCCGAGTTCGATATGCCGCGCTGTCGCTGCTGACGTTGCTCGTGTCGGCGTCATCGCAAGTGCAATTGCAGGCCCAGCAACGCCGCTGCCCGCAGTTCGCCCGCGTACCGGGCTACGGCGCGTGCACGAACATCGCGGGCAACAAGTGCGGCTTCTGCACGTATCGGTGCAACGACGAGACCGTGGTTCGCTGGAACGTGTGCGGGGGATAATCGCGCGCGCCCTGCTGGTGTGCGCGCTGCCGGCGAGTATGCTGGCGTGTGATCGCACGGAGCCGGCAACCGATGAGGCCCCGCCCGCTCTGCGAGCGGCCATGGCGACGCGCACGATCTATCCGGCCAAGCGGGAAGAGTGGCGCACCGACATCACGGAGCACACCGACAGCACCATGGTGCCGCTGGTGTTTCGGGCCGGTGGCACCACGGTGGCGCTGTTGCAGGCGTCACCGATGCGCATCTCGCTGTTCGAGCTGAATCGGCGCGGGATGCTGCTGGCCACGCGCCCGGCGCGCATCGACTCGGTGCTCAATGCGGCCGTTCCGCGCGACATCATTGCCCCCACCGAGCTGTCGCGTATCACCGACGATGGTCAAGTCGACGTCATCGATAGCGTCACCAGCACGCTGATGCGCGAGTCGATCGGTGGCTTCATGTTTCGTCGCGAGCTCCCATTGCTGCGCGGGGGCAGCGGTAAGCTCTGCACCCTGTTTCCGGCCACGCTGCTGCATGTGCGCGCGTTGGGGCCGCGTCGCGTACTCGAGGCGTTCACCCTCACGGCCAACCCGAAAGACGATGCCCTCGTGGGTCGGCACCTCCTCACCGTTGCGCCGTCATCGCGGCTGCGGTGGGGCAATGGTGACTCGCGGCGGTGTCTGTTGCTCACCGATCGCGAGGTGCTGATCGTGAGTGCGCCGGCCGACCCCAGCACCGGTGTGTCGCCGCAGCTCACGGCGCTGCAGGCGCCCGGCGACTCGGGGCCGCCGCCCACCATCGAGCGTCGTGATCGTGCGGCCGACAGCGCGCGACTGCGGCAGCCGTTCATTGTCGATGCCGCCATCGTGGATGGCGGCTTCGTGGTGTTGGTGGGACTCGAGTCTGACACCCAGGGGCGCGTGCTCGACTACTACGACGAGCGCGGGAGGTACATCCAGAGCGCGATGTTGCCGTTTACAGCGTCGGCGATGACCGGGGCAGGGCCGCGCTTTCTGGCGCTGCATCAGGACGCGCGTTACCGCTGGTGGCTCTCGTCGTGGCTGACGCCGATGGCGGCGCACGGTGCTACCGCGCCGCCGGAGCCGCGGCAGCTCGATGACGCGCCGGAGCGCCAGCTGTTTGCGCGGCCCACCCGCGCGCGGCGGCCGTGAGCCCCCGAGGCTGCGCCGCCCGTGCCCGCGGCGTTCAGCGCGTCGTGCTGCGCACCCGGTACAGATAGCTGAACTTCACGAACGCGCCGTCGGTCGTACGCTGAATATCGATGGGGCGCATCGTTTCCGTGGCGTCCACGCCCGTGCCGTAGCCCAGATAGATCACCGTGCCCGGGCTTGGCAGGTAGCTCACCAGCACGTCGCCGCGACCGAGCAGCGACTTGCGCGCTGACAACGGCGTATACGTGCCGTTGGTGGCGCGGCGCAGCAGCGGGCGCTCGGTGGCCGGATCGCGCAGCGCACTGCGGTCGCGCGATTCAAACTGTCCCACGAAGCGCAGGAAGAGCGCCCGGGAGAACTGGTACTCCAGCCGCAGGCGGGGCACGACCTGCGTGCTGAACAGCGAGCCGTCGCGCGCGCGGATGAACCGCTGATAGCGGAGCAGGGCACCGATGCGCACCTGCGTACTGGGACGCACATCCACCTGGGCTTCCAGATCACGCCGTCGTACGGTGCCGGTCTCGAAGAATTCCGGCTCGGTGCCAGCGGTGGCGGTGATCGTGGCACCCACGCGCCGCCACTGCGGCGTATTTACGATGAGCGCCGTGCTGCTCGTGGTTTGCTGCGCACTGGTGGCGAAGGACACCGTGTCGCGCCCGTTGGCCGAGGGAACGGCATAGCTCGCGTAGCGCCGAGGGTCGAAGTTGATGCGCTGTAGATCGGGCGTGACGCTCACCTTCCACCCACCGCGCAGGGTCATGGAATTGTCGAGTGATAGCGACGTCTCGAGCGGCGCGTCGCGGCGGGCGAACGCGTTGTAGCTCCACAGCGTGCTACCGGTGAAGAAGTGCTGGCGCTGATCCCACCAGCCGCCGCGCGCGCCGAAAAATGTGAACCGCTGATTGAGCTGCAGCTTGGTGAAGTCCACGCGGTTCACGAACCCCGACTGCGTCTGGAACCCCGGCGAGAACCCCTGCACCGAATAGCGGAAGCCGTAGCCGCGCCCGGAGCTGCCCACGGTGCCCTCCCAGAGCGTGCCGGAGCGCTTGGTACTGTCGCTGGTGAGGCTGGCGGCGTAGCGCGCTTCCACACTGTACGTCTTCCGGAACTGCAGGCGTGTGTCGAATCCCGCCACCCGATTGAAGCGTGTGCCCACGCTGCGGTCGGTG
>CAMBRJ010000297.1 GCA_945870175.1 Gemmatimonas phototrophica | reverse complement strand
AGATGATCACGTTCTCGCCCTTCTTGACCATGTCCACCAGCGACGAGTACGACGGGTCGGTCACGAAATCATGATACGCTTCGTCCACCAGCACCATCGAGCGGCGCGAGGCGTTGCTCACGAAGGTGCGCAACCTGGCGTTGTCGGTGACGTTCGCCGTGGGGTTGTTCGGATTGCAGACGAACACCAGATCGACCGCCTGCGTGAGACGGCGATCCATGGTGTCGAGATCGTGCGTGAGGTCGGCCGCCAGCGGTACCTTGTGCACCTTGATGCCGAGCGACTCGGCGTAGCGCGGCAACCCCTCGTACGTGGGCCAGGCGGTGAGCACTTCGCCCTTCGCGGCGTAGGCCAGGCTCACGATGCTCAGCAATTCGCTGGAGCCGGCCACGATCATGATGTGATCGGCGGGCACCCCCACGGAATCGGCGTATACCTGCTTGAGATTCGGCAGCGACGGTGCGCCGTACCAGGAATGCTGCTTCCAGCCGGCTTCGATCGCCTTGCGGGCGCTCGGCGCCATGCCGTACGGGTTCTCGTTCGACGCCAGACGGATGGGCCCCTCAGCGCGACGGGCGGCCGCCACCATCTGCTCGTGCGCCGCGAAGCCGGCCGCCGTGGTCTGGCCATCGACGACGTGCAGGGCGTCGCTCTCGAGTGCCGGCAGCAGTGACGGCGTGAGGGATCCGGCGGCCATGGCGCCGCCGGCCACAAGACCCGAGGACTTGAGCCACTGGCGACGGGAAAGCGGAGACGGGGTGAACGGCGTCATGAGCAGGTCCTCGGGTTGTGGGGTGCGACAAACGCAACGGAGACTCCACGGGGCCGGGCAGAGGCGAAGACGCGCCGAGCCAACCACGCCATATTGTACGACATTCCGGCCGTTTCCGCACGACCGGAGGCCGATTGGCAGCGGCTGGGCGTCACCCTTAGGCAGACGGAGCGTCGGGATGCACTCGCACTGGGCACGGCATCGGGTACGGAGTGGGGTACGGCGTGGGGTGGCCCTCACCGGCGCACTTCTCCTCGTCGTCGCCTCGGCCTGCACCTCGGGCGACCGTGGTGCCTCGGCACCCCCGACCGCTCCGATGACACGTCCCAACATCGTGTTCATCCTGCTCGACGATGTCCGCTACGACGACCTGGTCGATCATCCCTTCGCGGATCTGCCGAACCTGAAGCGGCTGGCCGCTGAGGGCGCGTCGTTCCGTCGCTTTTTTACCTCGGCACCCCTCTGCTCGCCGAGTCGCGCCGTGTTCATGACGGGGCAGTACGCCTTCCACAACGGCATCGTCGACAACGGCGAGCGCGGGGAGCTCAGTCATCGGATCGTCACGTTCCCGAAGCTGTTGCAGGACGCCGGCTATCACACCGGCTTCTTCGGGAAATGGCACATGGGCCACGAGGACGACTCCCCGAGGCCCGGCTTCGACCGCTGGGTGAGCTTCGTCGGCCAGGGTGTCTACTTCGACCCGACGTTGAACGTGGACGGCGTGGTGGCCGGCGTGAAAGGCTACATGACGGATATTCTGACCGCGCATGCGGTGTCGTTCATTGCGGCGGCCCCGGCGGATCAACCCTTTCTCGCGTTCATCGCACAGAAGGCGGCGCATCCGGAAATTCATCCGAATCAGGTGCGTTCCTTTCCGCCGGCACCGGGAGACGAGGGCGCCTTCGCCGCTGATTCGATTCGGCATGATCCGAGCTGGCGCGCCCCCCTGACCGGGAAGCCGGCGCTCCAGCGCCCGGTGGATGCCACCGATCTGCGCAGCCCGAAAGGCGGTCTGCCCGACCAGTACGTGCGCGATCGGCTGCGTATGCTGCTCGCGGTCGACCGCGGCATCGGCGCGGTGCTCACGGCGCTGGAGGCGAAGGGCGTGCTGGAGCAGACGGTGTTCATCGTGACCAGCGATCAAGGATTCTTCTATGGCGAGTTCGGGTTGGCGCAGGAACGCCGACTGGCGTACGAGCCGAGTACGCATATCCCGCTCATCGTGCGATACCCTGGTGTTGTTCCTGCGGGCGTGCGACCGAACGCGCTCGCCAGCAACGTCGATATCGCGCCGACGATGCTCGAACTCGGTGGCGCGGCGGTACCCGCGACGATGGATGGGCGCTCCCTGCTGCGTGCGTGGCGTAATGACTCCACGACCATTCGCGACGACCTGTTGATCGAGTTCTACTCGGACACCGAGTTCCCGCGCGTAAAGGGCATGGGATACAAGGCGGTGCGCACGGATCGCTACAAGTACATCCGGTACGACGAACTGCGGGGGATGGACGAGCTGTACGATCTGCAGGCCGACCCCTACGAGTTGCGGAACCTGTTGCCCGACCGGGCGCCGGCCGGTGTCCGCGACGATCTCTCGGCGCGACTCGACCGGCTGCTGTCGAACCGGGGGCTTTCCCCGTAGCTTCGCGCATGTGGCTCGCCGCCGCGGGAGGGCCCGCGACTTCACCGTGGTTTGGAGACTAGTGCATGACGCTACAGCGCCTGATCGGTTCCTCTCTGGCGATCGCTCTCGCCGCCGCCGCGCCCACTGGCGCGCAGACGACCGCGCAGAATGACAGTGCGGTCCGTGCGGTCGCGAGAAGCAGCGGGCTTCCGCTGGCCACGCCGCGCACGCTCCGTTTCACCACCGACGAAGCGTCGTGGATCTCGCTGGATGTGGCGCCTGACGGCCAGTCGATCGTGTTCGACATTCTCGGCGATCTGTATTCGCTGCCGATGGCGGGCGGTACGGCGACGCGCATCACGAGCGGCACCGGGTGGGATCAGCAGCCGCGCTTTTCTCCCGACGGCAAGCAGCTGGTGTTCGTGAGCGACCGGAATGGTTCGAAGAACGTGTGGATCGCCAACGCCGACGGCAGCAAGCCGCGCCTGATCACGCGCAGTGAGCGAATCAACTACGCCTCGCCGATCTGGTCGGCCGACGGGCAGTACATCATCGCCTCGCGCGTCGGACAGCTCTGGATGTACAACACCGGTGGTGGATCGGGTGTGCAGCTCACCGGCCTGCGCGCCGAAGGGGCGGCGGCGCCCGCCGGTGCCGTGCCGTCGCATCTGGCGGCGGCGCCGTCGGGTGATGCGCGCTATTTGTGGGTGAACGTGAGTGGCGGCGTTCCGGTCGCACTCGGCAGCGCCTTGCACGACGATCACGCGACTTCCGCGCGTGAAGAGTTGGAGGAGCACGAGGCGCGCAGCAATGCGCGGAAGGTGGGGCAGTATCAGGTAGCGCAGTTCGAGCGCAGCACCGGGCGCACGCTGGTGCGCACGAATGAAGTGGAGGGCGCCTTTCGCCCGGTGGCGAGTCCCGATGGTAAATGGCTGGTGTATGCCACGCGTCACGATGCGCGGGGCGCCCTCAAGCTGCGCGATCTGAGCACCGGTGCCGAACGATGGCTGGTCATGGACGTGCAGCGCGACAACTCGCAGGGCGGTGGCGGCAACGATCGCGATCTGTATCCCGCATCGGCGTTCACGCCCGACTCGAAAGCGCTGATCACCAGCTTCAACGGCAAGATCTGGCGTGTGGAGGTGCCCTCGGGCACGGTCACGCCAGTGCCGTTCACGGCGCAGGTGGATCAGCCCATGGGCGCGTTGGCGAAGTTCGAGTATCCCGTGAACGACTCCACGTTGGTGGTCACGCAGATCCGCGGTGCCCGTCCGTCGCCCAACGGTGCCAAGCTCGCGTTCACGGCGCTCGATCGTGTTTATGCCGGTGACATTGATTCGACCTCGCAGATTCGCAATGCGCGACGACTGACCACCGGTACCACGGTGGAGCACGCGCCGGTGTGGTCACCCGATGGTCGCTACCTCGCGTACGTGACGTGGAGCGATACGGTGGGTGGGCACATCTATCGCGTGCGCGCCGATGGCGGTGCGCCGGCCGAGCGTCTTACGCGATCGGCGGCGTTCTACGATAAGATCGCCTATACGAAAGACGGATCGCGCCTCATGGCCGTGCGTGGCTCGCGCTTCAGCCGGCTGCGGCAGTTCGAGGACTTCGGCAACATCGCCAACGGCGAGTTGGAGTACATCACGCTGCCAGCGGCTGGTGGTGACGCGACCCGGATTGCATGGACCGGCAGCGGTCAGTCGCAACAGGGACGCAACGTGCCGCATGTCGGGCCGGACAGCACGCGGCTCTACGTGTGGGCTGGCAATGAAGGGCTGATCTCGATGCGCTTCGACGGCACGGACCGCAAGGTGGTGGTGCGAGTGGCGGGCCCGCCGCCGCCGGCGCAGCCGCTGCCGCCGGGAGCCACACCGCCAGCGCCGCCGTCTCCCGATGAAGTGGTGCTGTCGCCTGATGGCAGTCGTGCCTTGGTGCTCGCCAACAACAACGTGTTCATGATCACCGTGCCACCGGTGGTGGGTCAGGCACCGGCCGTGGCCGTGTCCGCGAGCGCGGTGCCGACGGCGCGGCTGACGCGCGTGGG
>CAMBRJ010000296.1 GCA_945870175.1 Gemmatimonas phototrophica | reverse complement strand
TTTGGTTGTTGCGCGAGGCCTGCTGCCAGTTGCCGAACAGCGGGATGAACGCCACGGCGAGCAACGGCGACGCCAGCAGGAAGCTGCGCGTGCGCGGCGCCACCACCGTGTCGCGACCCCGCTTCACTTCATCGGCGCCAAACAGGCTGGCCACCGTTTCCCAAAGATATACGAGTCCGAGCGCGGCCCACACGCTGAGGGCAGAGAAGCTCCATAGGTAGAAGTAGTCTCGATCGCGTACTTCTCGTGGCACGGAGTCGCCAAGATCCAGCGCCTGACTGTGCCCGTACTTGAAATTCAGATAGAAGATCAGGCCGAACGTCATCGTGCCGATGAGTGGGCCGAAGAACCAAAAGCTTCGTCGATCCTTCTTGAAGTGCATCCAGCCACCGAGAATGCACAAAATGAAGTAGAACACCGCGAGCCCGTTCTGCAGCCCGGGGTTCTCCTGATACGCGTCGCGGAGCCACTGCCACTTGAAGTACATCCAGTACATGCCGACCTGCGCGGTCAGCGGCGCCTGGCGCTCACCGAGCTCCGGCTTGCCGTACTGCCCACGATTGAAGTTGTACATGAAGCGGTCGTACGTGAGCGCCGAGAAGGTGCAATCCATCTTCAGCTCGGTCACGCAGCCGGTGGGTTCGCCTTCGTTGATCGCGGGAAAGTGCGCGGCGCGAATCGGTTGCGTGGCGAACGGCGTCATGCCGAACACCAGCGCGGCGCCGCAGGCCACCAATAACTTCCAGCGCAGAATCGATGACGGCCGACGAATCAGCACCGCGAGTCCGACCGCCGGCGCGGCCAGCATGCCGGCCATGTGGTTGGCGTAGCCGAGGCCCAGCAGGTACGCCACGAGTATGAGCAGGCGGTCCGCCACCGGGCCTTCCGGATCATCACACCAGCGCACGGTCAGCCAGCAGATGATCGCCAAGCCCACCAGCGACACCGTGTACACTTTTTCGTTCACGACCGACTGATTCCACACCGTGAACGCGGTAGAGCCAATCAGGGCGGCCAGTGCACCGCCGGCGATGCGCTGCCAGCGACGCGGCATCCACTGGACGAGCACGCGTTCGGTAATCAGGAACCACAACCCGGCCGACACCGCGCTCGACAGTGCCGCCAGCACATTGATGCGCATGGCGACGGTCGGCGCGATCGGCAGGATCGCGAAGACGCGTCCGAGCAATACGAAGAACGGATTGCCCGGCGGATGCGGAATACCGAGGACGTACGCGGCCGCGATATACTCGCTGGTATCCCACATGGACGTCGTCGGAGCCAGCGTGACGAGGTACAGGAGAAACACGACGAGGCCGGCGATAGCGGCGGCCAGGTACGACGGGCGGTAATCAAGCTCGGCCACGCCGACACTCATGGCGGCGGCTGGCCGGGAAGCGGCAGTCGCGGAAGCGGTGGCTGCGACGGTCATGGACTGGACGGAAGGTGGGGCGGCTCCGGACCGGGGGCGGCCGGAGCTGACACAATCAGGTAAGTTCGCAGACAGCGACGGGGGGCACAACTGCTTCCCGCCGGGTCCGGGCCCCTCACCTCCCCCAGACGCATGGACAAGCGCGAATTTTTCCGTACAGCCGGCGGCGCTCTCGGGAGTGCCTCCCTCGGCCTCCTCTTCACGCCGGCCCAGCTGCTGGCGTTTTCCCGCCTGCCGGTAGATGAGCTTGCTGGCCGAGCCGATTTCTGGGACGTGCTGCGGGCCAAGTATCTGGTCCCGGCCGACTACGTCCATCTCGAGCACGGGTACTACTCCATGCAGTCGCAGCCGGTCCTGGAGCGCTTTATCGGCCACGTGCGGGCCGTGAATGCCCAGAGCT
The DNA here is from genome assembly GCA_945870175.1 of Gemmatimonas phototrophica. Taxonomy (GTDB): domain Bacteria; phylum Gemmatimonadota; class Gemmatimonadetes; order Gemmatimonadales; family Gemmatimonadaceae; genus Gemmatimonas; species Gemmatimonas phototrophica_A. The sequence goes on along the minus strand of CAMBRJ010000296.1, from coordinate 2,619 downwards.
CGCGCTACATGCGCACGGTGCAGGGCACCAATAAGGCGCGGGTGCAGGCCCGTCTGGCCGCGCTGGCCGGATGTTCGCCTGAGGAGCTGATCATTACCCGCAACACCACCGAGTCGCTCGACACGGTGGTCTCGGGTTTCGACTGGAAGGCCGGCGACGAAGCGGTGATGGCGGTGCACGATTACGGCGCCATGCTTGATCAGTTCGCCCTCATGGGCCGCCGCTGGGGCGTCGTGAACCGCACGGTCACCGTGCCGCTCGACCCGCGCAGCGACGACGAGATCGTGCAGGTGTACGCCAACGCCATCACCCCTCGTACGCGCCTGCTGATGGTGTGTCACATGATCAACATCACCGGCCACGTGTTGCCGGTGAAGAAGATCTGCGACATGGCGCACGCGCGCGGCGTGCCGGTCATGGTGGACGGCGCGCATGCCTTCGCACAGCTCGACTTCCGCATTCCTGACCTGGGCTGCGACTTCTACGGTGCCAGCCTGCACAAATGGCTCGGCACCCCGCTCGGGGCCGGCATGCTGTATGTGCGTCGCGACGCCATCGCGAAGTTGTGGCCGATGTACGGTGACGAAGGACAGCCCGCCACCAGCATCGCCAAGCTCAATCACACCGGCACGCATCCGGTGCATACCGATCTGGCCATCGAAGACGCGATCAATTTTCACGAAGAGATCGGCATTCAGCGCAAGGAGGCCCGCCTGCGCTGGCTGCAGCAGTACTGGACCACGAAGGTGCGCGGTGTGCCACGCGTGCGGCTGTTTACGCCGAGTGATCCCGCGCGGACCGGTGCGATTGCCAATGTGGGGATCGACGGCATGAAGCCCGGTGATCTCGCGACGGCGTTGATGGACCGCTTCAAGATCTTCACGGTGGCGATCGACACCGCTGGCGTAACCGGCGTGCGGGTCACACCGCAGCTCTTCACCACGACCGCCGAGCTGGATGCCTTCGTTCGCGCGATCACCCAGCTTGCCACCTAGCACCATCTCATGACTTCACGAAACAAACTCGCGATCGTGCTGGCGCTGGTGTCGCTGGTGCTGCTCTGGCCGGGGCTCGTGCAGCCGGTGCTCACCATTCGTGCCACGATGGAGCTGTTCGGCCAAACCCGCGAACTCTCCAACGAAACGCGAAGTGTGATCAGCGCGATTCAGAGCCTGCACAACACCGACAATAACTTCGTGGCTGGCCTGATCGTGCTGTTCAGCGTGCTGGTGCCGCTTCTCAAGGCGGCCTTGCTGGTGCCGATCTTCGCGCTGCGCGGCAGCACCACGTCGTATCGGCTGTACGGCGTGGTCCAGACGATGAGCAAGTGGTCGATGGCCGACGTGTTTGCGGTCGGTATGCTCATCGCGCTGCTGGTCGGGAAGGGCACCGCCAATCTGTCGGCGGTGGCCGGCACCGGCTTCTACTGTTTCGCCGCGTACTGCCTAGTGTCGAACGCGGCATTTCAGGCGCTGAAGATCGAGCCACCCACCCCCGTCGCGCCTACTTCTTCGGCAACGACTTCGAGTCCTTTCTCGGCGCGATCTTGAACTTCGCGATGGGCTGGTTGTCCAGGTTCACCATGCCCTCGATTGTACCGTCCGCGCCGAACGTGCCGTGGTGTTCAAGCAACTTGCCCTCGGGCGCCGTGACGCGAAAGCGCACCTGCCGGCCGGTGAGGACCACGTGGGAGATCGGCCCGGTGCCCTGACCGGGCACCATCGCCTGGCCGGAAATGGTCGTGCCCGACGGCGTGAACGTGTACAACACGGGCACCACGATCACACTGTCCGGCAACGGCACCGTGGCCGTGCCGCTCCAGCCACCGATGAGTATCGGCGCCGGTGCGGCCATCGCCTTCACCGACTTACTCTGGGCGGCGAGTGGGGTGGCCACCGCGGTCGCGATCATGAGGGCACCAACCGCGGCGGCATCGAACAACGTCATGCGTCGAGACATCACGAGATCTCCGAGCAAAAGGAAGCGCCGTCGCCTAGAGCCGTCGCCTAGTGACGGAACAGACGCTCGCCGGTGAACACCATCGCGATGCCATGCTCATCGGCGGCCGCAATGACCTCCGCGTCGCGCACCGATCCACCGGGCTGCACGATCGCCTTTACCCCAGCTGCCGCCGCGTGATCGATGCCGTCGCGAAACGGGAAGAATGCGTCGGAGCCCAGCGCGGCGCCCTCGGTGATGTGGCCCACGCTCGTCGCCTTGTGTACCGCCAGGAAGCTGGCGTCCACGCGTGACATCTGACCGGCACCGATGCCGATCGTGGCGCCGTCGTGCACGAGCACGATGGCATTCGACTTTACGCTCGCCACCGACTTCCACGCGAAGTGGAGGTCCACCATCTCTTCGGTGGTCGGCTGACGCTTCGTGACCACGTTCCACTGGGCCGACTCGATCGGCGCCGGCGCACGATCCTGCACCAGTAGGCCGCCACGCACGCGCTTGAAGTCCATGCCGCCCTTGGGCCAGTTCGCGCGTCCTTGCAGCACCCGCAGATTCTTCTTGCGACCGAGAATCTCGACGGCTTCATCGGAGAACGACGGCGCCACGATGCACTCCACGAACAAGCTGGAGATCGCGTCCGCGGCGGCCACATCGACCGGA
>CAMBRJ010000295.1 GCA_945870175.1 Gemmatimonas phototrophica | reverse complement strand
GCTCGAATCGCGTGCGCGGACGCAGCACGTAGCCATCCGCCAGTCCGGAATCGACGGCCGTGCGGGCGGCCAGATACTGTGCCGGGCAGGGCGCCCAGAGCGCATCATTCATGGCGGTCGCCACCGGGGAGGGAATGCCGGTGAACACCCACAGCATGGCGATGAACATCACGGCGACGGCCAGCACCGCGACGAGTCGTCCGATCCGCCGGATGCGACGCGGGGCGGGGTCACCCGGGCGCGGCGTAAAGTGCATGGGAAGATCGGATCGCTCGGGCATGCTGCAATATGTCCGTGCGGACAGTAGCTTCGCTGGAGTTTCCCCGGACGCTTCGACCGCCCACCATTTTATCCGCCGACGTGGAGATCGACCTCGAACTGAGTCTCCTGGCCTTTCAGAGCCAGGTCCTCGCGTTGGTCGAAGATCACGCCGTGCCGCTGCTCGAGCGGCTTCGCTTTCTGGGCATCGTCACCAGTAACATCGATGAGCTGTACATGGTGCGCATGGCGGAACTGCGCCGTGCGGCCATCGACGAAGCGGGGCACGCCACCGGATGCGGTCTGGGACGAACGGCGGGTTATGGTCTGCCGGAACTTGATGGCTGAACCGCCCATCAACTCCAGCATTCCCGTTGCAGTGGAGCTCGAAGGGAATCGAAGGATTGCGCAATTGCGCAAGTTGCCGCACCTTCGGCCAGTGCAATTGGCTGTGGATAATGAGATGGCTTCTCTTGTTTCCGAGGCATTTCGATGCACGTTCCTGACAGTGATTCGTCGATTGAAAGTCGCTTACGCACAGTGTTGAGCCGGAGCTCAATTCGGCGAGAGCTTGTCGCATTTCTCGTCGAGGGCAGGACGCGAAAGCAGATTGCGGCGCTTATGAAGCGATCACCGCACACCATCGACGCACATCTTAAGAGCATCTACCGAGGCATCGGTTGCGGAGATCGCGGGCGACTCATGCTCGTCGCTCAAAAGCTGCTTAGTGAACAGCTCCCCCCCCCTGAAGTGGGTACTTCTCAGATTGTCAGATGATGCGCATCGTAAATGTGTCGGTGCTGGCGGCCCCTGTCGTGTGCACTTGCACTTGTGCGCGCCGCCACATGCTTCACGCATTAGCGCTCAAGTTTTAGTTTCTCGACATTCCTACATTCTAGGAGAGGACATGCAATACATGATGCGGGCGATCGGATTTGCCGTGGTCGCTACGATCGGAGTTGCTGCGGGGGTTCGCTCTGCGGGCGCGGCAACGGTCCGCGCCAGCTACTGCGAGAATGACAAGTGCATGCTCGGCGGTTGGTGCCAGGACGGTGGACTCGGTACGAAGTGTAACATGGGAACTCTGGGTGGCTGCATCAACGAAGACTGCAAGCAGACGTGACATGCGGTTACTGGGTATAGCTCCCCACTGTATCGTTGCCCTTCTCGGCGCCTCGTTCGTCGGCACGCCTGCAAAGTCACAGATTCTGCATCCAACCAAGGACAATCTTGAAGTTGCTGTGACCCACTCGATCACCAAGTCACGGTCGGCGAATCTCTCAGCGTCGCTGGTTCAAGCGCTAGAGCGTGTCCGAGGCGCCCGAGTCGAACGCGTCTTCGGCACCGAAGATGGTGATGCAATCGAAGTGATGGGGACCGTAGCGGCTGCGGTCGAGGACCAGGCCGGAAGAGTGATCGTTCTTGATCGATCCTTCCAAAACCTGAGGGTTTTGGACCGTGATGTCTCAAAGTCCTTCGCCATTGGGCGCAAGGGAAGCGGGCCGATGGACTTTCGTTCGCCGATGTCCCTTTGGGTCGCTGCGGATGGAACGGTTTCGGTTGCGGATGCGGTGCTCGGCGTCAAATCGTTTCGCCTCGATTCGCCGCAGAGTGCTCGACTTGTTCGCACCTTCAAAGTGGTGGGCGACATTACCAGTGCTTGCAGCTCCGGAAGCGACGTCGCGACATTTCGAGTTTCGCGGTCGACAGATAACTTAGTCGAAGTACGCGCTCCTAGTGGAAACGTTCGTGTCTCGTTCGGAGAGCCGTACAGCGCTTCGTCGACGCTTGCGAGAGCCATAATGTCGGAGGGAGCGATCGGCTGCGTCGCAGATCACTCGTTCGTCACCGCGCTCTCCGGCATTCCGTTTTTACACGGCTTTGACGCGAACGGACAGCGTCGCTGGGTCAGCCGAATTGACCCCTTTGACATCGGAATCCAAGAGGAGACTGTTGGAGAGGGGGGGCGACATTCAATCGGACTGCAGAACGGAACGCGCAAGTTCTCCTACTTCATCTCAATTGTTCCGCACGAGGAGCGCTTCGTGCTCGTGCAAGTTGCTCATCACACGGACAGGTCGCTGCGCGCCAGGAAAGACTTTGATAGTCTCGACACCTATCTGCTTGATGCAAAGACGGGGCAAGGAGTCTGGGTCGGCAACTCGCTCCCAAAAATCTCAGCAACACGTGCTAACGGTTTCGTCGGTGTCTTGAATGAGCCGTTTCCGAGAGTGCTTCTCTATCAAAATGCGAGGTAGCGCTTGACTCGCAGAAGTGAATTCCTCGTGCTCAGCGTGGTGACCATTTTCGTATCGCTTTCGGGATACATCGGCGGGAAGAGTTGGTACACCGCACGGCTACGCGACTCACCGTCCGCAGCGGTTCCACGCAAGGAGGCGCTACCAAAGCCCGGCCGTCAACTGGTGTTCGTTTACCTAGGCTCGTCTCGGTGCAATCCGTCCAACCAAAAAGATGTAATCGAATCAATACGTAGCTCCGTCGGCCTAGCTCGACATCAGGCGCTCCGACAGGGTATCGGCTTTGTAAGCATCGGGATAGCGCGAGAACTGAGCGCCGATGCTGGTATCGCTCATTTAGCAGGCGTGTACGGGTTCGACGAGGTGGCTGCCGGCCAAGGTGGATTGAATCAGGCGGCATTCCGATTCGTATCTCGTGATCATCCGGGAATCGCCGCTACTCCCCAAGTGCTTGTAATCGAGCGAGTGCTCGCTCCACTCGGGACGACCGTGGACGACGTCGAGTTCACCGAGCGCGTTTTACTTCGAAAAGTTGGTGCCGTCGAGATCTCTCAGTGGACGGCAAGAGGCGCCAAGATTCCGCTCACGCAGGGCAACAACAACTCAGGGAGGCGTTTGTGAAAACCAGGATTTCGCTAGTGGTCTGTTCAATTGCGCTTTGCTCTACGCTTGCGGGCGCAACGCAGGCAGAGCCAGCGGCCTCGTCGTGCGAGAACGACAAGTGCTACGCGAATACGCAGTGTGTCGGTACTGTGAATACGAACACTGGCTGCGATGTGCTCAGCGGCAATCTCCTCTGCAAGACCTACGAGTGCGAGCCAATCTGACGTAGCGGACCACGTCCAGCGCCCGCCGATTGCTCAGCCGATCGGTGGGCGCAGCTCTACGCTCGTGCCCCAAGCACAATCGCGTATCAGTGCGCGCTGATCAGCGGGTGAGCGTTTGCAGGAAGGTGACCGGATGATTGGCCTGCATGCCGACGCCACCGGTGTGCAGCACGAAGCAGGTTGCGCCGCTTCCGCTCATCATGCCGATTGCTGCGGAGCCGTTTCGCCGAGCCGTGGCCGCCATCTGGCGGAACCACGGCAGCACGAGCGCCACGCCGGCGTGCATCTCGCTCACGACGGGTTCGAAGTCGTTCGCGGCGACGTCGGCGATCGACTCCCACGAGGAGAACGCGTCCGCCGGATACGCGAACGACTGCACGGCGTCGCCGCGCGCTTCGCGGGCTCGCGCGAACGCCCCGTAGGCGGCGCCGGTGTTCACGCCATCGGGGAAGACGGCCAGCAACACATCGGCCGTCGGCAGCGCCGGCAACGGCATGAGGCGATCACCGCGCCCCCACGCCCACGCCAGCGATTCGCCGCTCACGAGAAAGGGCACGTCGGCGCCGAGCGTCCCGGCGATCTGCCGCAACCGCGCCATGCCCAACGGTGTAGGACTCAGCGCGTCGAAGGCGCGCAACACGGCGGCCGCGTCGGCGCTACCACCACCGAGTCCGCCGCCCACCGGGATGTGCTTTTCGATCTCGATCGCCCAGCCCGTGTCCCATCCGCTCGCGGTGGTGTACGCCACCGCCGCACGCCAGGCGAGGTTTTGCTCGACGGGACCGAGTCCACCAGCGGGCATGGTCGGGCCGGTGCAGGTGAGCAACGGGGCCATCGTGCCCACGCGCACGTGCACGAGGTCATGCAGTTCGAGCAACTGGAACAGCGTTTCGATGCCATGGTAGCCACTCGCTTCACGGGCGAGAATGCGCAGCACGAGGTTGATCTTGGCGTGCGCGCGCTCGGTGTGGAATGCGTTGGTCATGAATGGTCGATCGGCGCCAGTTCGGTGCTCTTGCCACTCAGCGTGCCCACGCTGAGGCCAAGCCGTGCGAAGTACACGGCGCCGATGATTGTAATCGGAATGAAGCTGAGTAAGAGATACGCGAGCGCCCAGCTTACGGCGA
>CAMBRJ010000294.1 GCA_945870175.1 Gemmatimonas phototrophica | reverse complement strand
CCCCCCCCCCCCCCCCCCCCACCGCCGTATCACGCGTCGACTGATTCCCTCTCCTTCGCATACTCGGCGACGATTCTTTGCGTCGCCTCACTCGGCACCTGCTCGTAGCCGCTGAAGCGCCGCACGAAGTGCCCATGCCCGTGCGTGAGTGAGAACAGCTGCGTGGCGTAGAGATGCAGCTCCGACTGTGGCACAACGGCGCGCACGACGCTGCGATCGCCGTCGGTGTCGGTGCCGAGAATGTGGCCGCGGCGGCCGGAGAGATCGCCGAGCACGTCGCCGAGGAAGCGGTCGGGCACCGTGATCTCCATCAGATCGAGCGGCTCGAGCAGCACGGGACGGCACTTCGGGGCGACGGCTTTGAAGGCGTGAATGCCCGCCATCTTGAACGCCATTTCGTTCGAATCCACCGAGTGGGTGGAGCCGTTGTACAGCTCAGCCCGAAAATCCACCAACGGGAAGCCCGCCAGTACCCCGCGCGCCGACGCTTCCTGCAGGCCGCGGTCGACCGCCGGGATGTACTTCGAGGGAATCACGCCGCCGACGATGGCGTCGTCGAACAGATAGCCTTCGCCGCGCGGCATCGGACTGAGTCGCACCCAGCAGTCGCCGAACTGTCCACGACCACCCGTCTGCTTCTTGTGGCGCCCCTGGCCTTCGGCTTTCGCGGTGAGCGTTTCCCGAAACGCGATGCGCGGCTTGGCGAGCTCGGCTTGCACCCCAAATTTGCGGCGAAGCACCGCCATCGACACGTCAAGATGGCGTTCGCCCATACCACCCACGATGGTCTCGTGCGTTTCGGGATTGTAGTGCAGGCTGAACGTGGGATCTTCGTCGTGCAGTCGATGCAGGCCAAGCTGCAGCTTTTCCTCGTCGCCACGTAGCGCTGCGCGTACGGCGAACTGCACCACCGGCTCGGGAAAGTCGATCGCGGACAGCCGGATGGGATGTTCGCGGGTGGAGAGGGTGTCGTTGGTGTGCGTATTGCGCAGCTTGGTCACGCAGCCGATGTCGCCGGCGTGCAGCATGCCCACTTCCACGCGTTCACGTCCGCAGGGAATCGAGAGATGCCCCAGCTTCTCCCCGCCATCGCGGGTGGCGTTGTAGACGTCCTGCCCACTGCTCACACGCCCGGAGAGCACCCGGAAGTAGCTCACGTCGCCGACGTGTGGCTCGGCCAGCGTCTTGAACACGAGCGCGGCAAAGGGGCCGTCATCGTTCGCGTGGAGCTGAACGGTCTGATGCCCCTCCGCGCCGGTCAGGGCGTGGATCTCCTCCATCTCGTACGCGTTGGGCATGAGCTGCACGAGTTCGGTGAGCAACGCCCGCACGCCGATCATGCTATCGGCCGACGCGCAGAATAGGGGGAACAGGTCGAGACGCGCCATCGCGTCTTTCATGCCGTGCAAGGCGGTGTCGCGGTCGATCTCCGCGCCGTCGAGATAGCGTTCGAGCAAGGCGTCATCGGTGGCACTGATGGCCTCAATGAGTTCCTGCCGATAGCGCGCGAAACGTGCTTCGCACTCGGCGGGGACGTCGGCCTCCACGAACTCGCCTTTGGCGCCGCTCGTGTACATGTAGGCGCGCTGCGTGAACAGATTGATCACGCCGCGAAACTTGGCGCCGGCCCCGATAGGAATCTCCACCGGAACGACTTTCGCGGTGAGGCGCGCCTTGATCTGCGCATAGATCCGATCGAAGTTGGCGAGCTCCTTGTCCATCATGGAGACGACGAACAACACGGGAGCGTGGCTTGCCACGGCGGCGCGGAATACGCGCTCCGTGCCGACTTCCACGCCACTGACACCACCGATCACGCAGAGGGCCCCATCCGCGGCAGCGAGTCCAGCCAGGGCGTCCCCCTGAAAGTCGAGGGAGCCCGGCGTGTCAATGAAGTTGATCTTGGCGTCCATCCATTCGGCGTAGGCACAACCGAGGGAGATGGAGTACCCCCGTTCAATTTCCTCGGGGAGATGGTCGGTGAGCGCGGTGCCGTCCCGCACGGTGCCGTGGCGCCTGCCCGATCCTGCCGCGAAGCAGAGGGCATCCACCAGGCTGGTTTTTCCACTGCCGCCGTGACCCACCACGGCGACGTTCCTAATGCCGGCGCTATCGTACTCCCGCATCGTGTCCTCCTACGCCATTCCGGACGTCGTGCGGCCCTCGCGAATCGAGGGTCGTTGGGCGGCACGACGGTGAGTCGACCGCTGTATGTAGCGTGCGGCGGGAGCCGGAGGCATGCAAGAGAGCTCAACCGGACGGCGACGTCAGGGAATTCCCGGCGCGGCATGGGACGAAATACATACGGGCCGCGATCACCTGAGGTGTTCGCGGCCCGTGGTCCTGCATAGACGAAGCAAGTGTGAACTCAGTCTCCCTCGACTTCGAAAGTGAACGCATCGGCCTGCCGGATGGAGTCCAGCCAGCTTTCGACCCCGGCATCATCTTCCAGCGACTGCCCAGCGCCGCCCGACGCGACCGCATCCGTGGACGCGAACGAAAAACTCAGGGCCCGCTCGGTGCCTTCGGGCCAGTCCGGCATGGCCAGACCTGCCGCGACGCGCCGAAGCGTCGAACCACACGTGCCGAGCAGCTCGGAGGCACGCGCCTCGAGTATCAGCAACGGTATATCAAGATCCTGCGTGACCAACCGACCCGTCGTTCCATCCCGCCAGGCCGAATCACCGACCGCACCGCGGTCCGGCCATACGCCCAGATGGCGCACGACTCCGGTGTGTGCTTCCAGTCGTTCACTCTCGACAGTGGCCGCGAGGGCCAGCGCCAGAGACTGCGCGTCGGCGACGCCGTACAGCGTGACTACTTCACGCCGCGAGCGAGTGCCGAAGGGAAGCACGGGAATCGAATTGACGTGCGCAACTACCGGCGAATCGCTCGGACGCGCCTCGAGTCGTACGAGGACGTCCATGTTCCTGCCTCCTGTGTGAAAAAGGGCAAAAGCTGACAAGGCCACTCGTCGGGCACGTGCGCCGACCACGTGAATGACTAGCCACCCTGTTGATGAGCAACACCAGCTGCACCTCGACTACACCTCAGCCGCACCTGCGGGGGAATTGTACCCTTCCCCGACCGCAATCCACACGCTGCTGAGTAACGCGACGGCAACTGCTGCTCCAATGGCAACCACCCCGGGTGGCGTTCCCGTCACCGCGTAACCAATTCGTAACGTGGACGGGAGCACCCACAGGGCCAGCATCGCATACCCCGCGGCGGCAAGCAGGGCGGCGGTGACGCGCGTGACGCCGCGCCACGGGAGCACCAGCAACGCCAGGAGCACGCCCCATCCCGTCGCAATGACGAGATGATGCAGATACCCGAGGGCGACCGAGGTCAGTGGCGCCGCCGACGACGCCACCCCGACGCGCTCGAGCAGCCCACGTCCGGCAAGCCGAAAGACGCGTCCGGCTTCGCCCTCGCGCCAGCCAAGGCCGAGCAGAGCGCCACCGGTCGCGATCGCGGTGAGCGTGCCGGCGGCGAGCGCGGCATCGATGAGTTGCGTGAAGCGGCTGTGCGGGTTGCCGTGAGCCATATTCGCAGAAAGATAAAGGGCGGCGCGGTTAACGATGCCGCGGACCTTCCGTCATAACGGAAGACTTCACTCGAGGGTTCACGCGTGCCGCGTCTTCGTCCGCTCCGTTTCTCCCTGATGGCCCTGAGCTTGGCCACGCTGACCGCCGCGGTCATCACTCCCTGTATGGCCGCCGCCCAGCACGCGTCTCGCGAACAGACGGCCGACCAGCAGATCCACCACGTGCTCAATCGGCTCGCCTTCGGCGCCCGACCGGGCGACGTGGAGGCGATTCGCGCCATGGGTGTCGATGCCTGGATCGACCGCCAGCTGTATCCGGAGCGCATTCCGGACGCCACCACCGAGCAGTTCGTGGCCCGCTTCCCGACGTTGGGTAAATCCGGGGAGCAGTTACTGGCCGACGCGCCACCGCCGGCCGCCATGCTGGCCCAGCTGCAGCGTCGCGGCGGCACCATGACGGCGGCGGATTCCGCCAGGCTGCGCGAACAGGGACGCCAGTCCTACGCCTTTTTGGGCGAGCTCGCCTCGAGCCGCGTGGCGCGCGCGGTGATCAGCGAGCGTCAGCTCAACGAAGTGATGGTCGATTTCTGGGAGAATCACTTCAATGTGTTCGCCGGCAAGGACCGCACGCGGTACTTCCTCCCGGAATACGATGCGCAGACGATCCGCCCGCATGCCCTCGGCACGTTCCGCGAGCTGCTGGGCGCCGTGGCCAAGAGCCCGGCCATGCTGTACTACCTCGACAACTGGCAGAGTGTGGCCGACAGCGGACGCCCCACGTTGCGCGCGGCGCCGCGTCCGTTGAACGCGCGGCAGGCGGCGCGGCGGGCGGCGGCGGTGCAGCAGCGCATGGCCCAGAATCCGCAGCTGCAACAGCTGGCGCAGCGTCGGCGCGGCTTGAACGAGAACTACGCGCGTGAACTGATGGAGC
>CAMBRJ010000293.1 GCA_945870175.1 Gemmatimonas phototrophica | reverse complement strand
TGCTGGAAATGATCCGGCCCGAGATCAATCAGTATTTCATCGAGTCGAACAGCGACGGCAAGCCGTACAGCCGCAACGACCGCTCGCTGATCTATCAGCGTGCGAAGGGTGAGCTCGATACGCTGCCGTTCGGCACGCAGAAAGACGTGTACGCCACCGGTTACGAGTGGATCAACCATTCGCTCGCGCCGGCCCACCCCGATGACGCGTTCGCGCGGGTGACCGTGGGCGGGCCTGATTGCCGCCAACCGTACTCGGCGTCGGTGTTCAATGTGTCGGGCATGAGCTACGGCTCACTCAGCAAGAACGCGGTGCTCGCGCTGAACACCGGGGCGAAGATGGGCCACTTCGCGCACAACACGGGCGAGGGCGGACTCAGTCCGTATCACCTCGAGCCGGGCGGCGACATCATCTGGCAGATCGGCACGGGCTACTTCAGCGCACGCGACAAGCAGGGACGCTTCAGCGAGACGGAGTTCGCCAAACGCGCCACGTTGCCGAACGTGAAGATGATCGAGATCAAGCTGTCGCAGGGCGCCAAGCCGGGACATGGCGGCATTCTTCCCGCGTCCAAGCTCACGCCGGAGATCGTGGAGATTCGCGGTGTGGAGCCCGGGCACGACGTAATCTCGCCGCCGGCCCACACCGCGTTCTCCACCCCCACCGAACTGCTGCAGTTTGTGAAGCGCTTGCGCGACGCCTCCGGCGGGAAGCCCGTTGGGTTCAAGCTCTGTGTCGGCAAACGCCACGAGTTCCTCGGCATCATCAAGGCCATGATGAGCACCGGCATCACGCCGGACTTCATCACGGTGGATGGCGGCGAAGGCGGCACGGGCGCGGCCCCGCTGGAGTTCTCCGACTCGGTGGGCACGCCGCTTAACGAAGGACTGTCGTTTGTGCACAACGCTTTGGTGGCCACCGAGATGCGTGACCGCATCCGCGTGATCGCGTCGGGCAAGGTCAACACCGGCTTCTCGATGGCCACCAAGATCGCCCTCGGCGCCGACATGTGTAACGCCGCCCGCGCCATGATGTTTGCCATCGGCTGCATTCAGGCGTTGCGTTGCAATAGCAATCAGTGTCCCACGGGCGTGGCCACGCAGGATCCCGCGTTGGTGGGCGGGCTGCATGTGGGCGACAAATCGCACCGCGTGGCGCGCTATCATCGCGAAACGGTAAAGAGCTTCTTCGAGGTGCTCGGCGCCGCGGGGCTGCAGCGGCCACAGGATCTCAAGCCGTGGTTCATCATGAAGCGCGTGAGCGCGATGGAGATCCGCAGCTACGCCGACATCTATCCGCAGCTCACGCACGGGCAGCTGTTCACCGATCCGGCGAACACCGGCATGTCCCGCGCGTGGGAGAACGCCAGCCCCGACCGGTTCTGACCAGAGGGGCAGGGAGGAAAGGGCGTTCATCGCGTTCGGGAGCGCTTCCCCCGTTGGATCCCGCACCGTAACGTCTGGGCGTCCGCTTCGTGTGGGGCGGCCTGATGTCGCCGCGCCGTGCGCTCGCTTCCGCTTCGGCCCCCTGTTCATGCGTCGTTCGTCGCTGCTCCCTCTGGCTGTCGTGTCACTCGCGGTGGCCTTCGCCCCCGCTCCCGCCGCCGCCCAACGCCGCGCCCCGGCCCCGGCGCCCGCCGCCGCGCTGCCCGTGGTCACCAAACAGTTCGGTGACCTAGGCGCCGGCCCGTATGCCTCGCTGGTGATACGCAACGCGATGGTCATCCCCGGCCATGGCGGTCCGCCAGCCGGCCCGTACGACATCAAGATCGAAGGGAATATGATCACCGAGATGGTGGCCTTCGATCCCGTCACGGCCGAGCGCGCCGGTGCGCGTCCCCGCATGACGGGTGAGCGGATCATCGAGGCCAACGGCAAGTACGTGATGCCGGGCATGATCGACCTGCACACGCACATCCGCACGCTGCCGCAGGAAATCGAGTACGTGTACTACCTCAAACTGGCCATGGGCGTCACGACCATGGTGAACGCGGCGGATCGCGGCTACGAGGATGGTATGCGGGAAGCCAAGCGCAGCGCCGCCAACGAGATGATCGCGCCGCGCATGTTCCCGCTGGTGAGCTACGGCGCCGGCACCACGTTCAAGGGGCGGCAGCTCGACGATCCCGCGCTCGCGCCGCAGGTGGTGAAGGTCATGGCGGCCAACGGCAACCGCGTGATTTCCATGGACCCGCTGGGGTGGTCGCTGGAGCTCGTGACCGCCATCGCCAAGGCGGCCAAGGAGGTCGGCATGATCACGTCGTTCCACCTGCAGCCGGCCAACACCGCGGTCACGCAGGCCGTGCGCGCCGCCTGTGCGGGCGTGACGATGATCGAGCATCACTACGGGTACGCCGAGTCGTCGCTGGACGGATCCGCGCAGCAGTTCCCCCGCGCCTACGAGTACGGCAATGAGAGCGAGCGCTTCCGCGAAGCGGGGCGCGTGTGGACCTATGCGAACAAGGAGCGGCTGCTCAACGCGGTGGCCGACTCGCTGGTGAAGTGTGGCGTGACCATGCTCCCCACACGCGTGGTGTACGAAGCCAACCGCGACGTGTTGCGCGCCACGTCGCTGCCGTGGACCGACAAGTACACGCACCAGGCGCTGTGGAATTGGAATCTCCCCAACCCGGCGTTCCACGGGGCGTATCACTACGACTGGACCAGCGACGACGAGTACAACTGGACGTCGGCGTATCGGCTCTGGGGCGACTTGATTTACGAGTTCAACAAGCGCGGCGGCCGCGTGGCTTTCGGCACCGACGACAACTACATCTGGGCTACGCCCGGCTTCTCCACGGTGCGCGAACTGCAGCTGCAACGCGAAACGGGCATGCAGACGCTCGATGTGCTCAAGTCAGCCACCTTCCACTCGGCCCGTACGCTGGGCGAGCCGCTGCTCGGGCTCGTGCGCCCCGGCTACAAGGCCGACTTGCTGCTGGTGGACGGCAATCCCGCGGTCAACCTCAAGTATCTCTACTCGTTCGGCGATCTCACGCTCGACAAGAGCGGCAGCATGATCCGCACCAACGGCATCGTGCACACGATCAAGGACGGCATCGTGCTCAACAACGCCAAGCTGATGGACGAGGTGGAGCGCATGGTGCAGGCGTCACGCAAGCTCGCGCCGGCGAAGGATCCCGTGCGGGATCCGTTCCGCGTGGGCGTACCGCCCGCTGACAAGCGCTGACAAGCGCTGACAAGCGCTGAACACGGCAGCGCGGTCAGCGAATGCGCTGGCCGCGCTGCATCACCAGCTGCACACTGCGCAGCGTTTCAATCGACGTGAGCGGGTTGCCACGCACGGCGATGATGTCCGCCGTCTTTCCCGGCGTCACCGTGCCCACGCGGTTCGACACGCCCATCGCGACGGAGGGCCAGAAGGTGGCCGCGCGGATCGTTTCCATCGGGTCCATGCCGTAGCGGCGCACCCACGTCACCATCTCTTCCGGCGTGGCGTAGCCGTGGAAGTTGCCCGGCACGCCGGCGTCGGTGCCGATGAGCAGACGGGCGCCGCTTTCGCGCAGCTGCTGGAACTTGCGCTGTAGCGTGGGGCCGCGGTCGGCCACGAAGCGGTAGTACGAGAGCGTGTCGAGCCCGCGCAGCGACTGCCGGATGTCACGGGCAATCGAGTCTGGCACGTACTGGTACCAGTGCGTGTCGTCCAGATATTCGTCGTCGTCGCGGCGCGTGGTGTAGTTGGTGAGCACGTCGATGGTGGGCGTCCAGAATAGCGGCCCCTTGGCCCCCTGCGCCGTGCGTTCACGCAACGCCTGCATCACGTCGTCCGGATACGCGGGCGCCGTCTGTAGGCCGGTGTGCTCGAAATCATCCACGCCCATCGCGAGTCCGCGCCGGATTTCCTCGGGGCGGTGCGCATGCGCCACTACGGGCAGCTTGCGTGCGTGCGCTTCGTCCACGATGGCGCGGATTTCGTCGGTGGTCATCTGATCCTGATCGATCAGCTTGATCACGTCCACGCCGGCGTCGGCCAGCCGCTTCACTTTCGCGCGCGCGTCGACCACACCGTCGATCCCCCACCGGAACTTCTCGGTACCGGGGTACGGCGCGTGCTGCAGGAATGGCCCCGAGGTATAAATCGTGGATCCCTGTAGCTCCCCGCGCGCGATGCGCCGCTTCACGTCGAGCACCTCGTCCAGCGGCGCGCCGAGATCACGCACGCTGGTGACGCCGGCCATGAGGCTTTGCCGCGCCGCGGCCGGCATAATGCTGCGTCCCCATTCCCCCGGATACACGCTGTCCCAGTGCGCGTAATTGCCGTGCCCCACCAGCATGAGGTGCACGTGCATGTCCCACAGCCCGGGAAGCAGATGCATCCCTTCGGTGGAGATCACCGTGGCGCCGGCCGGCACGGCCAGCGACCCCACCCGCCCCACGGCCACGATGGTGGTGCCGCGCACCAGGATCACGCTGTTCGTGATCGGGGCACCACCGTTGCCGTCGATGAGCGTACCACCCACCAGCGCGGTGGTG
>CAMBRJ010000292.1 GCA_945870175.1 Gemmatimonas phototrophica | reverse complement strand
CACATCTTCGCGATCATCGACGAAGTAGACTCGATCCTCATCGATGAAGCGCGTACGCCGCTCATTATTTCCGGCCCGGTCGGCAATGAGAGCGACGGCCGCTATGCGGAATTCAATACCGCCGTCGAACGGCTCGTGCGTCGCCAATCCGAATTGGTGAACACCCTCGTCGGCGAAGGCGAACGCGCGCTCGAGACGAAGGACGAACAGGACGCAGCCCTCAAGCTCTACAAAGCTCAGCTCGGCGGACCGAAGAACAAGCGGCTCGTGAAGGCGCTCCAGGAGTCCGGTGTCAAGCAGCTCGTGCAACGCATGGAGCTGGATATCATCTCGGACAAGAAGCTGCCGATGAGTAAGCGGACGTACCGCGAGATCGAAGACGATCTGCTGTACGTACTCGACGAGAAGGGGCATACCGTGCACCTCACGGAGCAGGGGCTCGACTACCTGTCGCCGGAGGCGCACGATCAGTTCGTGCTGCCTGATATCTCGCTCATGATTGGAAAGCTCGATCGCGATCACGACATCTCTGCGGCCGAGCGGCTCGAGCAGCGCAATGCGATTGAGCGCGAGTATGCGCTCAAGAGCGAGCGGTTGAACATCATTCATCAGCTGCTGCGCGCGCACGCCTTGTATGAGCGTGACGTGAATTATGTCGTGCAGGAAGGGCAGGTGTTGATCGTCGACGAATTCACCGGCCGTACCATGCCGGGGCGTCGCTGGAGTGAAGGCTTGCACCAGGCGGTCGAGGCCAAGGAGCGCGTGCAGGTTAAGGGCGAAACGCAGACGCTCGCGACCATCACGATTCAGAACTACTTCCGCATGTACGAGAAGCTGGCCGGCATGACCGGCACGGCTGAAACGGAAGAGAATGAGTTCCACGAAATCTATGGACTGTCGGTGTCGGTCATTCCGACAAACCGGCCTATCACACGGGATGATCGTCAGGATTACGTCTTCAAGACGCGCCGTGAGAAGTACAACGCGATCGTCGACGAAACGAAGCGCTTGCACGAACTCGGCTATCCGGTGCTCGTCGGAACCGCCAGCGTCGAAGCGTCCGAAACGCTCGCGCGACTGTTCGCGCGCGCGGGGCTCAAGCACAACGTGCTGAATGCCAAGTACCACCAACGCGAAGCCGAAATTGTGGCCGGTGCGGGTCAGTCTGGAGCCATTACGATCGCGACCAACATGGCTGGCCGTGGCACGGACATTAAGCTCGGCGCCCACATCACCGACGCCAAACCGTCCAAGGTCACCGATCCGGACGGCAAAGAGATCGAAATCTCCGAAATCGGCGGTCTGCACATTATCGGCTCCGAGCGCCACGAATCACGGCGCATCGACCGTCAGCTGCGCGGTCGTTCCGGTCGTCAAGGCGATCCTGGCGCGTCACAGTTCTTCCTGTCGCTCGAAGATGATCTCATGCGTCTCTTCGGGTCCGATCGGATCGCCAAGCTCATGGATCGCATGGGCGCCCAGGACGGCGAGGTGCTCACGCACCCGCTCATCACGCGCTCCATCGAGCAGGCGCAAAAGCGGGTCGAGCTGCAGAACTTCCAGTCGCGCAAGCGGCTGCTCGAGTACGACGACGTCATGAATCAGCAGCGTGAGGTGATCTACTCCTTGCGCGCGTTCGCACTGGAAGGTGGCGAGGAGCTCAAGGGCGAAGCGGTCAAGATGATCGATCGTGGGGTGCAGCGTCGCGTCGAGCAGGCGTTGGCCACATTCGACAAACAGGAAGACTGGGACTTCGAGTACGTGCAGCAGGACCTCCTGATGCACTACATGCTCCAAGTCCCGGCCTTCGCCGATGGTGCGCGTGCCGCGTCAGTTGAGGAGGCGCAGGCGGTCGTCCTCGAGGCCGGGCGTGCGGCGTTCGACCACAAGCTCGACAGCTTGAACGCGGTCACCGACGAGAGCGGACGGGGCTTCGCCGATCGACTGCTGTCGCTCATCACGCTCAACGTGATCGACGAAAAGTGGAAGGACCACCTGTACGATCTCGATCAGCTGCGCGCGTCGATTCATTATCGGTCGTGGGGCCAGAAGGACCCGCTCGTCGAGTACAAGCAGGATGCGTACACGATGTTCGAAGATCTGATGCATGACCTCGCGAATACCTTCACCGAACGCTTCCTCAAAGCCCAGCTGGTCTTCGAACCTTCGCCGATGGAGAGCTCCGAGGCGACGCCAACGATGGCCGAGTTCCCGCGTCAGGAGGGGCGGCCCGCGAAGCGTTTTAACGCCCTTGGCATTCTCGAGGATATTCCGCCCGAGGACCTTGAGCTCGTCGACGCCATCGACCAGGCATACGATGTCGCTGAGCACGAGGCGGACGAGAACGGGACGGCCGTGCCGGTTCGGCCCGTCATGAGAGGTTCGCCCGCGGTGGTGGGGGCGGGACCGGTGCGGTCGCTCCAAGTGGGTGGTGGAGCATTGCCACCGGGTTGGGAATCCACACCTCGGAACAATGCCTGCCCGTGCGGCTCCGGTAAGAAGTTCAAGAAGTGTCACGGGGTAAATCTCTAGGCGCAAAGCGCCGGGTTGGATCATCGAAACGCAGCCGCTGACGGGCGGCTGACGATGGCACGGCATCGTGGGGCAACCCACGAGCGGGCCCAACCCGGCGCGACAGAGCGGAGGCGACGGATGGGGTCGCGTCGGGTTCGCCCGTGGGGGCGTCCGTGGGGGCGTCCGCTCAGTCTCCGGGTGAGACAGCCGGGTGGTGGAACCAGAATTGGGAATTACAGGTATATTCCCCTATCCTCTTTCCCAGAGCGCCTCCCATGCGTCTCAGGTTCGTATGCGGTCTAGTGGCCGCGCTTGCTCCCGTCCTTGCTGCCGCGCTGCCGCTGTCGGCGCAGTCCACCGGCGGCGACGGCTATCTGTTCTCGCCACCGAAGGCGACGTTCTCTCTCCGCGGCGGCTTTGCCCGGGCGAACGCCTCCAGCGACTTGTTCTCCTTCGTCACCAATCGGCTGACGGTCGATCGCGGTGACTTCAGTGGGCTTTCCCTCGCTGGCGATCTCGCGTTCCGCGTGCATTCACGCGTCGATCTGCTGCTCGGCACCGGCATCAGTACGCGCGTGAAACGTTCTGAGGATCGCGACTTCATCGGCACCGATGATTTGCCGATTGAACAGCGCACCACCTTCCGCCGCATTCCGATGACGGCCGGCGTCAAGCTGCATCTCCGACCGGAAGGCCGCACGATCAGCAAGTTGGCGTGGGTGCCGAGCAAAGTGTCACCGTATATCTCCGCCGGTGGCGGGATGATGTACTACGTATTCAAGCAAGACGGGGAGTTCGTCGATTATAAAACGTTCGATGTCTTTCGCACCGCGCTCAAGTCCACCGATGTCTCCGCAATGGCGTTCGGTGCCGTTGGCACGACGTACTCGTTGACGCCGCGCGTCGGTCTCAACGCGGAAGCGCGATACGAGCATGCGCGTGGCGCGCTCAGTGCCGATTTTCGCGATTTCTCGCAGATCGATCTGTCCGGTGTCGGCCTCACCGCCGGCTTTCTCTTCCGCTTCTGAGGACGACGTCATGACTGTGACCAATCAAGTCGGTGCGTTTCGCATGGCTCGCAGCGCGGCGATCGCGTCGCTGCTGAGCGCGGGACTCCTCTCGGCGCAAACAGCGGCGGGTAGCTCGGTCGACCCGCGCTTTCAGCCCTGGTTGGGCTGCTGGGCGCCTTCTGCGCAGTCGGTCGGTGCTGGGGTCGGGCAGGCACCAAAGCCGCCCTCCATGGCGTGTGTCGTGCCTTCTACGACCATCTCCGGCAGTGTTGACCTCGTGGTATTCGACAGCGCGAACGTGGCGACGCGGTCCGCTGTCCCGCGTCCCGGTTCGCGCCTGCCAAAGTCGGTTGACGGGTGCTCAGGCACTGAAACGGCGACGTGGATGCCGGATGACCGTCGGCTCCTCATGCAGGCGGAGCTTTCCTGCGGTCGCGGGGCGAAACGGCTCGAGACCGGACTGATGACGATGTCGTCGGCCGGTGAGTGGATGCAGGTACAGCATCTCGACGTCGGCGGCAATGCTGCGACCTCGGTGATGACGCTCCGCTACGTCGTAGACTCCCTCGGTGAGTGGGCGCGCCTTGGCGCGAGCGCTGCCCCATCCACGCCATCGTTGCGTCTGGCCGTGGGTGCGCCGCTGCTCAACAGCGACGTGCTTGCCGTCGCACGACTGGCGCCGGCCGCACTCACCGAGGCATGGCTCACCGAAACCCGCCAGCCGTTCGTGATGAATGGCAAGGAGCTCGTGCGTCTGGCTGACGGCGGGATGCCATCGCGCGTGATTGACTTGATGATTGCTATCGCCAATCCAGAGACCTTTGCCGTGCGTACGCCCGGTGCGGATCGCAGCCGGCCGAGCGCTGGTGATGTGCTCACCGGCGGTATCTTGAGCTCGCGCGTTCGTGATGGGTGCC
The DNA here is from genome assembly GCA_945870175.1 of Gemmatimonas phototrophica. Taxonomy (GTDB): domain Bacteria; phylum Gemmatimonadota; class Gemmatimonadetes; order Gemmatimonadales; family Gemmatimonadaceae; genus Gemmatimonas; species Gemmatimonas phototrophica_A. The sequence continues at coordinate 66 of CAMBRJ010000292.1, read as the reverse complement.
GCCGGATGGACGACTTCTGCTACGGCCCGGGCGGCATGGGCGCGTGGGGGCTCGGTTGGCAGTACG
>CAMBRJ010000291.1 GCA_945870175.1 Gemmatimonas phototrophica | reverse complement strand
CGTCCGTCACGAACACTTCGCCGTGCTGAAACGGCGACATGGTTCCCGGATCGACGTTGAGGTACGGATCCAGCTTCATCATCGTGACGCGAAACCCGCGCTCGACGAGCAGCCGTCCAAGCGACGCGGCCGCGATTCCCTTCCCCAGCGATGACACGACGCCACCGGTCACGAAGATGTACTTCGGCGTCGTCGTCTGGTTCGCGCTTGTGGTCTTGGTGGTCATCAGCAGATTCCCGCGCAGGTGGGACAAGAGAACTGTCGCGTCAGGTGCGTCACGACAGCGTATTCGAAAGCAACGTGTTCCAGCGCAGATTCGCGCGTTCGAGATCATCTTCCGTATCGATACCGCCTTCGGCAGCGGGCACGTCCGCCACGCCGATCGCGAGGCCGTGTGCCAGCGGGCGCAGCTGTTCGAGCCGTTCGACGAGTTCCAGCGGGTGCGGCGCCCAGCCAACCCACGCCTGGAGGGCAGCACGCGTATACGCGTACACACCTACATGCTGTCGGGCCAGCGCCTGCTGCGCCCCGGCATCCGCCGGATCGCGCACGTACGGCACAGGTGCACGCGAAAAATAGAGGGCGCGGCCGTCATCGCCACGCACGACTTTCACGACGTCCGGCGAGGCGAGCGCGCTGACCGGAATGGGGACGGCGGCGGTCCCGATGGGCGCCACCCCGTCGGTGACGATGGCGACCGCGCCCGCCAAGGCCTCGCGTGACACGAACGGCTCGTCGCCCTGCACGTTCAGGATGATCCCGAAGTGGGCAAACTCCGGGCGGGCGGCGACTTCCGCCACGCGGTCGGTGCCGCTGGGATGGTCATCACGGGTGAGGACCACCGGGACGCCCCGCGATTCGCAGGCGGCGAGGACCTCGGGATGGTCGGCGGCGACGATGACGTGGTCGCCGACTCCTAGCGCCAGCACGCGCTGATACACCCGGATGATGAGCGGCTCACCGGCGAGGAGGCGCAGCGGCTTGCGGGGAAGGCGCTGCGCGCCGAGACGCGCCGGGATCACCGCGAGTACTGACATTGTCCTGTTGGACTGGGCGAGGTTGCAGCAAAATTCACGCCAGTTAAGATACGAAGGTCGGCACCTGAAGGCAAACAGGTCGTCGGTTCTCCCCTTTTCGCTTCAGGCATGCCGACGCTCTGGTGGTGGATCGCGTTCAACGCCATGGTACTCGCCCTGCTGGCGATCGACCTCGGCGTCTTTAACCGGAAGGCGCACGCGGTGTCGGTTCGCGAGGCGCTGGGGTGGAGCGCGGTCTGGATTGCTCTGGCGATCGGTTTCGGGCTCTGGATCGGCTCGTCCATGGGCCGCCAATCGATGCTGGAGTTTTATGCGGGCTATCTGGTCGAGCAGGCGCTCTCCGTCGATAACCTGTTCGTGTTCATTCTCATCTTCGGCTACTTCCGCATTCCCGCCGAACTGCAGCACCGCGTGCTGTTCTGGGGCATCATCGGTGCGCTCTTCATGCGCGGGGCAATGATCGGGGCGGGCGCGGTGCTGATCGCGCAGTTCCACTGGATCATTTACCTGTTCGGCGCGTTCCTGGTGTTCACGGGCGCCAAAATGGCGTATGGCGGCGATAGCGCAATTGAGCCGGAATCGAATCCGGTCATCCGCCTCCTCCGACGTGTGCTTCCCATCACCACGCAGTTCCACGGCGAGCGCTTCTTCGTGCGCGAGCGTGTTGATGGCACGGCCGCGAAGCTCGTCGCCACGCCGTTGTTCGTGGTGCTCGCGCTCGTGGAAACCACCGACGTCGTCTTCGCGGTCGATTCGATTCCGGCGATCTTTGGCGTCACGCGCAATCCGTTCCTCGTCTACACGTCGAATGTCTTCGCGATTCTCGGCCTGCGATCGATGTACTTCGTTCTCGCCGGCGTGATCGGCAAGTTTCATCTGCTCAAGTACGGTCTGGCGATGGTGCTGGCGTTCGTCGGCACGAAGATGCTCTTGTCGGAGATCTGGCCGCTGGGCATTGGCATTTCGTTGGGCGCCGTGGCGGCGTTGTTGATCGGCAGCGTTCTGCTGTCGCTGGTGATCACGCCGAAGGGACCGACCGAGCATCCAGCGGTTGGGAACGACGCGGGCGACGTGATCTAGACCGATGTCGCGCGGAAGGCGCGCGACATCGCGAGAAAGTTCACCAGCAGATCGCGGCCATGCTCGGTCAGAATCGACTCGGGATGAAACTGCACGCCCCACACCGGATGCGTCCGATGCTGCAGGGCATGGATTTCGTTCACGTTATCGACTGCCACGGCCGTCACCTGCAAATCGGCCGGCAGGGTGGCTCGCTCGACGATCAGTGAGTGATAGCGCATGACGCCGAACGGCGAGGGAATCCCGGCGAACAGTCCGGTGCCGTGATGCGTGAGCTGCGACATCTTGCCGTGCATGACCCGGTCCGCCCGCGTGACAACACCGCCATACGCTTCGCCGATGGCCTGATGTCCGAGGCAGACCCCGAGTACCGGGATCCCGGCGCCGTAACGCCGAATTACGTCGACGGAGATGCCCGCCTCACGAGGCGTGCAGGGCCCTGGCGACACGACGATGGCATCGGGTGCCATGTCTCCCACTTGCTCGACCGTCAGGGCGTCGTTCCGGTGCACCTCGAGCGTTTCCCCGAGCTCGCCGAGGTACTGCACGAGGTTGTACGTGAACGAATCGTAGTTGTCGATGACGAGCAGCATGGACGTCGAGGTTAGGGGCGCGGGTGGATCTGGCGGTGCACACTTCGAAGATACTCGCGATCCACGTGCGTGTAGATCTGGGTCGTGGCGATGTCGGCGTGGCCGAGCATCTCCTGCACCGCGCGGAGGTCGGCTCCGCCCTCGAGCAGATGGGTCGCGAACGAGTGTCGTAGCGTATGCGGTGATACGGGCTTTTCGATACCGGCCATGGTGACGTACTTGCGCAGGATCTTCCAGGCGCCCATCCGCGTGAGCGGCCTTCCGCGCCCGTTGAGAAACAGGATGCCCTTCCCGTCTCCGCGCTCGAGCACGGGGCGCAGCTCACGCACGTACACGGCGACGGCGCCGATCGCGGAGCGGCCGATGGGAACGAGTCGTTCCTTGTTGCCCTTTCCGAGCACGCGCACCAAGCCTTCCTCGAGCAAGACGTCCTTGAGCGCGAGCCCAATCCACTCGGAGACGCGCAGGCCGGCGCCGTAGGCCAGCTCGAGCATCGCGCGGTCGCGAAAGGCGAGACGCTCATCAAGGCCAGGCGCAGCCAGCAGCTTCAACACGTCGTCCACGCTGAGTACCTCCGGCAACGTGCGGAATCGCGCTGGCGTGTCGAGTCGCTCGGTCGGATCGTGGGTGACCAATCCTTCGGAGAGCATGATGCGGAACCAGGTACGCAACGCCGAGATGTTTCGACGGATCGACGTCCCGGCAAGCCCGAGATCCTTCAGATGATACACGAATTCACGCAACGAGCCCGGCGTGATGTCGGAGGCCGTGGCGATCGCCTGGTCCCGCATGAACGCCGCGCAGCGAATGACATCGCGGCGGTAGGCCTCGATGGTGCGCGGCGACGCGCCTTCCTCGAGCGCCAGCGCATCTTCAAATGCGAGAAGGTGGAATCCGCGACGCAGGGCCTGCTCTTCCGGTGCGGGGGACGGCAGCGGCGCGGTCACCGACGACGCCTTGGCGCTCGCCACCACAGCACACCGAGTACGACGACCACGACGGCCGCGGCGCCCAAGCCGAGGGTTCTCTGCTGACCCGCAATCCGCTCCAGCAACACGTCCGCGTTCGCGCCGGCTCGAAAGGCCAGGACGCAGACGACACCGTACCACGCACCGGAGGCCAACGCCATCGCGATCAGGGCTCGGACGGCGCCGATGTCCATGGCGCCAGCGAGTGGTGGCACCACGGCCCGCACGCCGGGCAGAAAGCGGCTCACGATCACAGCGAGCATGCCCTGCGTCTTGAAACGCGCGGTGATGCGCTCGGCCGCACCGGCCGGGAACAGCGCCGGGAACCGTTGCAGCAGCCATGGCAGGCCGTACCGATGCCCGAGTCCATACATCATCATCGCCCCGCCGATGTTGCCCAGCATCGTTGCCGTCCACACACCAAGCGCACTCCCATCGCCACGAGCCGCGACGAAAGCGCCGAGGGCGATAACCGTGTCGGCCGGCAACGGAGGAAAGATATTCTCGGCGAACGCCGCGAGCACCAGCGCACCGTACAGCAGGGGCTCAGGCAGCGACGACAGCCACGCCAGAATGCCGGTCATACAACCATCCGCGGCATGGGTGATGCCGGAGACGACGCGGCGGAGTGTTCGCGGCTCAGCGGCGTGGCAGGACCGTCGCCGTGGCCATGACCGCCAGCCCTTCCTCCCGACCGATCCAACCCATCAACTCGTTTGTCTTCCCCTTCACGAAGACGTCGCTATCCGCGACCTCGAGCAGCTCCGCGAGTCGCGCGCGGATCGCCGCGCGATGCGGACCGATCTTCGGACGTTGCGTCACCACGGTGATGTCGACATTCCCCACCCGCCAACCGGCATG
>CAMBRJ010000290.1 GCA_945870175.1 Gemmatimonas phototrophica | reverse complement strand
TGGTGGGCAGTCCACCGCGAAATCCGCCCTTGCTGGCCACGATGTACTTGCCGTCCGGCGACCACTCGGCCGAGAGGTAGACGTTCGCCTTGCCGCGCGTGATGCTCTTCACCGCCTTGGTGGCGAGATCCACCACGTGCACGTTGTCGGCGCCTTCCCGATCCGAGATGAACACGATCGACTTGCCGTCGGGGCTGAACCGCGGCTGTGCATCGAACGCCATGCCATTGGTGATGCGCGTGGCGTCACCGCCAGCGAACGGCATCGTGTAAAGATCGCCGAGCATATCGAACGCGATCGCGGTGCCGTCGGGGCTCACATCGAGCGACAGCCAGGTGCCTTCGCGGGTGTCGAGCGAAAACGTACGACCGACTTCCAGCGGCAGCGGCTTTTCAGGAGCGCGCGCACCGGTCCGGGGGGCAGCACCTTGTCCCTGAGCGATGAACGGAGCAGACGTTGCGATCGCGGCAGCACACAGTGCGCCGAATCGCCAGGACAGCTGGGACATTAGGAGCCTCCAAGGCGGGTGAAATACACCCGCTGAGTTTGCGGCCTCATCCGCCCAAGCGCCAGACGCGGGCGCTTTCGCTTACGCGTCGTCGCTCAGGCGCGTCCCTCGCTCATGGCGATGACCGTCTCCCATTCGTCGGGCTGCACCGGCACCACGGAGAGCCGCCCGACCTTCACCAGCGCCATCTCTCGCAGGGCGGCGCTGTCCTTGATCGCCGGCAGCGCCACGGCACTCGCGAGTTTTTTCACCGCCTTCACGTCGACCATGAACCAGGTCGGCGTCTCGGCGTTGGATCCCGCGTCGTAGTAGTCATGCGCCGGATCGAGCGCGGTGGGATCGGGATAGCCTTCCCGCACCACTTCGCAGATGCCCACGATGGCCGACGGATCGGCGTTCGAGTGGTAGTAGAACGCGAGGTCGCCTCGCTTCATGCCATCGCGCAGGAAGTTGCGCGCACTCGAATTGCGCACGCTGTCCCAGCCGGTGGTCTGCTTCGGCGCCGCCAGCAGATCGTCGAACGAGAACACGTCGGGCTCGCTCTTGATCAGCCAGTACCGCTTCTCGCCTGGGGCGCGCGCGGAGAACGCGGCCGCCCAGGCGCCCTTTTCGTAGGGCATCGACTTGGGCGCCGCGGGGGGACGCGGTGCGGACTTCTTGGCTGCAGGCTTCTTCGGTGCGGACTTCTTGGCAGGCATACGCGGTGGCGACAGTGTGATTTCCAACGTGAAGCAATTTAGTGGCGAACGAGTGTATCCTGCCGGAAGTGCCTCGTCGACGAAGTGCGCATCGACGAGGTGCTTCCGGTCGCCCGCACGCGTTCGCAACCAAACAGCTTCCGGTGGGGAATCACCCCTTGGCCGCCGCGGCCCCGGCCGACCGTCCCGTGGCCCAGGCCCACAGGAAGTTGTAACCACCGATCGGACCGAACGCGTCGAGCACTTCGCCGCACAAGAATAGTCCTTTGTGTCGCCGACTTTCCATCGTGCGCGGATCGATTTCACTCAGCGCCACGCCGCCGCCCATCACTTCGGCCTTCTTGTATCCCTCGTCGCCCTGCCACGGCAGCTCGCCGCGTACGAGGATGTCGATGAGCCGCAGGCGTTCGTCGCGCCGCAGTTCGGTGAGGGGACGGGTAGGCTCTACGTTCGCCTTGGCCAGCAGCGCCGCGGCGAGTCGATCGGGCATCTCAGCCCGCAGCGCACCCGTCACGGTGCGTGCGCCGTGCGGCTTGAGGGCCGCGTCCCATTCCTTTTCGCCCAGCGCGGTCCATTGCACATGCACCTTGGCCGTAGGCGACTCCCCTTTGGGCGCATGACCGGCGCGAGCGCGCACCGCCACGTGCGATACGTTCAGCACCGAGGGGCCGCTGTAGCCATGGTGCGTGAACAGAAATCCACCGCGCCAGATGGATTGCTGGAGCGCACTCTTGGCCGTCAGCGACACGGTCAGTGAAATACCCGAGAGGTCGTTGAACGCCGCGTCGGTGGTGGTGAGCGGCGTGAGCGCGGCGTAGGTGGGGTGCATGGTGTGGCCGAGGGCCTTGAGCATGTTGAGCCCGGCGCCATCACTGCCCGTGTTCGGGACGGAGAGCCCGCCGGTGGCCACGATCACGGCGTCGGCCTTGAGCACCGTACCGTCGTCGACGGTCACTTCCCAGCTCGCGTTCACTGGCGCGATGTCCACCACGCGCGATTCCATGCGCAGGCGTACGCCCACTTTGCGCGCATAGTCGAGCAGTCCATCGCGCACGTCGCGCGCCTTGTGCGATGCGGGGAACAGCTTGAGCGATTCGGTCTCTTCCTCGAGCGGGATGCCTAAGGTGTCCTCGAAGAAGGCGCGCTGTTCGGCCAGCGGCCAGGCGCGCACGATCTTCTTGAGCAGATTCGGCGAGGAATCCGTCACGAAGCGCGACTCGTCAACCCGGAGTGGAAGTACGTTGCAGCGACCGCCACCACTGATCAGGATCTTGCGACCGCCGTCGCGCGTTCCCTCGATCAACAGCGTGTCTGCGCCTTCGGACGCCGCGAAGATCGCCGCCATCGACCCGGCCGCCCCTGCCCCAATCACAATCACCCGCCGCATACGCACTCCACGCCTGTTGAGGAACCGCTGTTCATCAGGTAAGCTAGCGTATCCTCACGCGATCTCCTCTGCCCCGCGCCTCATGTCCCGTGCTCTGATCCCGCTCCTCCTGGCCGCGACCACGCTGCAGGCCCAAACCACCGGGCGCTCCACCGACTGGCCCGTGTACGGCGGCAGCGAGGATCACACGCACTACACCACGCTGAGCCAGATCTCGCCGGCCAACGTGAGGCAGCTGAAAGTGGCGTGGACATACGACACGAAGGACTCGTTCACCGGGTCGGAGATGCAGGCGAATCCGATCGTGATCGACGGCGTGATGTACACCACCACGCCCAAGCTGCACGTGATCGCGCTCAATGCCGCGACCGGCGTCCCGATCTGGCGCTTCGATCCCAACAACGGCGCACCGCCCGCCTCGCGCTTCCGCCATCGGGGCGTCGTAGTCACCGGCGATCGCGTGATCTTCAACTATCGCAACCGCCTGTACGCGCTCGACCGCACCACCGGGCGCCCCATCAAGACGTTCGGCGACAGCGGCTGGGTCGACCTGCGCCAGGGACTCGGTCGCCCGGTGGAAGGGCTCTCGGTCAGCGCCAGCACACCGGGCGTCGTGTTCGAGGATCTGCTCATCATCGGCAGTTCCGTGCCGGAGGCGCTCCCCAGCGCACCGGGTGACATTCGCGCCTTCGACATCAACACCGGCAAGCTGCGGTGGAGCTTTCACACCATTCCGCATCCCGGTGAGCTCGGCTACGAAACGTGGCCGCCCGACGCCTGGAAGATCGCCGGCGGCGCGAATGCGTGGGCCGGCGTCACGATCGACACCAAGCGCGCCATGGTGTTCGCCGCCACCGGCTCGGCGTCGTACGACTTTTACGGCGCCAACCGGCTGGGCGACAACCTGTACGCCAACAGTGTGCTGGCCCTCGATGCGCGCACCGGCTCGTATGTGTGGCACTATCAGGTGCTCAAGCACGACCTGTGGGATCGCGATCTCCCCGCCGCACCGGCGCTGGTCACCATTACGCGCGGTGGCCGGAAAATCGACGCCGTCGCGCAGATCACGAAGACGGGACACACCTGGCTGTTCGAGCGCGAGAAGGGCACGCCGCTGTTTCCTGTGGAAGAACGCGCCATGCCCGGCATCGCGCTCGGCGGGGATAAGCCCGCGACCTCGCAGTTCTTTCCCACCATGCCGGCGCCGTTTGCGCGCCAGCAGCTGACACGCAACGATCTCACGAATCGCACGCCAGCCGCACGGGCCTCGGCGCTCACGATCTTCAACGAGTACAAGACGGGGCATCCGTTCGATGCGCCCAACACGCGTGGGACGATCGTGTATCCCGGCGTGGACGGCGGCGGCGAGTGGGGCGGGCCGGCCTTCGACCCGGCCACCGGCGTGCTGTATGTGAACTCGAATGAGATGGCGTGGCTGCTGAAGCTCGTGCCGCGCAGCGACAAGTCGCTGTATGCCGCCAACTGCGCCGGCTGTCATGGCGAGAAGCTGCAAGGCTCGGCCGCCGGCCCCACCCTCATGGACATCGCCACGCGTCGCTCAAGAGAACAGCTGGCCACGATCATCCGCGAAGGCACCGGTCGCATGCCGGCCTTCGGCACCGCGCTCGAAGGCGGCGCTGTGAACGACATCGTGAACTACCTACTCACGGGCAAGGACAACTCGATCGCCCTGGTCGGCACCACGCCGTACATGCTGCCCTATCGCACTGCGTTCTTCGACATCTTCCTTGATCACGAAGGCTATCCCGGCATCAAGCCGCCCTGGGGCACGCTCAACGCGATCGACCTGAACGCCGGCACCATCAAGTGGTCCATTCCCTTCGGTGAATACCCCAAGCTGGCCGCCAAAGGCATCACGAACACCGGCACCGACAACTACGGCGGCGCGATCGTGACCGAGAACGGCCTCCTGATCATTGCGGCCACCACG
>CAMBRJ010000289.1 GCA_945870175.1 Gemmatimonas phototrophica | reverse complement strand
AACGCCGATAGCATCGACGAGCGGCTCGACGGTCAGGTGCCGAAGTCGAACCCCGGCACGCTCACGCGCGGAATCTCCTGTCCGATGGTGCGCTCGATCGTGCGCACCATCCCGATGTCTTCGGCCGCCATGAACGTGTACGCGTCGCCCGTGCTGGCGGCGCGACCCGTGCGGCCGATCCGGTGCACGTAGTCTTCCGGCTGTTGCGGCACGTCGTAGTTGATCACGTGCGTGATACCCGAGATGTCGAGACCGCGCTGCGCGATATCCGTGGCGACCAGCACCCGCAGCTTGCCCGACTTGAAATCCTCGAGCGCCGCCATGCGCTCGCGCTGCGACTTGTCGGCGTGCATGGCCCCCGCCTTCACGCCGGCCTTCTCGAGATCCTGCACCACACGATCCGCCCCGCTCTTGGTCCGCGTGAACACGAGCACCGAATCATGAGCCTTCTTCGTGAGCAGATGCACGAGCAGGTCATTCTTGAGGTGACGCGGCACCGGGTACACCGCATGCGTCACCGTGGTCGCGGCCGACGAGCGCCGACCGACCTGCACCACGACGGGCTTGCGCAGATACTTGCGGGCGAGCGCCTCGACTTCGGGCGGCATCGTGGCGCTGAACAACAGCGTCTGCCGGTAGCGCGGCACTTGTTCGACGATGCGATTGAGCTGCGGCGCGAAGCCCATGTCGAGCATGCGGTCCGCTTCGTCGAGCACCAACGTCTCGAGATACGAGAAGTCGACGTTCCGTTTTTCGAGATGGTCGAGGAGACGGCCCGGTGTGGCGACCACGACGTCGACGCCGGCGCGCAGCGCGCGTTCCTGCGGTTCGTAGCCGACACCGCCGAACACCGGGATGACGTCGACGGGCGCATACTTGGAATACTTGCGGACGCTCTCCTCCACCTGGAGACAGAGCTCACGCGTGGGCGTGAGCACCAGGACGCGCGTCCGGCGCGGCCCGCCCAACAGTCGATGCACCATCGGCAGCGTGAAGCTGGCCGTCTTGCCGGTGCCCGTCTGGGCGAGCCCGATCAGGTCACGACCTTTCAGCGCAAGCGGAATCGCATCGCGCTGAATAGGCGTGGGACGCTCATAGCCGGCATCGGAAAGCGCGGCGAGCAAGGGTTGGGCGAGGCCCAGATCGGCGAACGTTGTATCGTCGATCAGCGTGTCAGGGTCGATTGCAGTCATGTGTTGACCGAAAGCTAATCGGTCAGGCCCATCGGGAAGCCTAGGCGAGCTCGATCTCTCGACCGCAAAGTTGGGCGATCAGGGCGAGCCGGAAGGTGACATCGGCGGAAAAGGCCGAATTGGTGGGTTCGCCGAAGGTCGGATCGGAGAGCGGAAGCAGCGGCCACGACCAGACGGGCACGCGTTCCGGCATCACGACCGAGCGCGGCGGGGTCCAGACATGCTTGCGGTCACGGTCGTCGAGCAGCCGATCGAGCAGCTTGCCCCAGCCATCATGCTTCTTCAGATAGCCGATCCGTGCCATCACCTCGAGCCAGCCCAGCGACGAGGCCATGTCGGCATCCATCGCATTGCGGGTCGGCAACAGATCCCCCAGCACCAGGTGCGGCTGCTCGAGGAGATGTGGACCGACCTGCTGCACCGGCTGCTGGCGCGGCCACGGCTGCGACAGATAGGGAAAGAGCCGGTCCATGAACTCGTAGTGCTCGCTGCGGAAATGGGGCATGTAGCCCAGCATGACCAGCAGGTGAAACGACGGCGCCATCACGTCGGCCGGGAGCACATGCTGGTTCCCCAAGCGGATCCACGGCTTCTGCGCCAACGGCGACTTGAGGAACGGCATCACCCGCTCGACCATCCGACGGGCGGCACCGCGGAGCCGGGGGTCGCTCTCATAGCCGGCCTGCGCCAGCGCCGCCGCCGCCGCTTCGCGCAGCAATAACCGCCCGCGCTTGATCAGATCCTCGTCCCACTCCGTGGGCATCATCTCGGCTAGGAACGACGGGTCATCGTCCTCCGCGAGCAGCCGGAACAGCAACCGCTTGGTCGCGCTAAGCGCGGGGCTTTCCGGGTCCCATCCAAGCTCCAGCAGCCGACGGTAGGCCGGAATCGTACCGACGCCCTCGAGCGACAGCGCCGCTGGCACCGTGAGCATGCCACCAGGCCACTGTCCGTCCCCGTCCTGCATCAGCAGCAGGTGCAATCCCTGTCGGCTGGCGTAGGGAACGGTGGCCCAGCCCGGCTCAGCGGCAGCCTTCGGCCAAAAGGCCTTCATGGCGCGGAACTGCACCGACGGTGACGCCGTGCGGAGCAGCCGACTCATGGGGACCGTCACGGGTCCCGGCGGCGGCGACGGCGGCGCCGACATCGGCGGGTACGGCGCGAGGCGCACGTCCGGAGAGACCGGCGGCGAGTCGGGCACTGGTAGCGGCGAGGTCGAGGGCGGAAGCGTCACAATTCTGCAATTGTACGCCGCAACCGAGGTTCCGCCAGAGGGGGTGGGACGAACGGCGTCGGTTTCGACACGTTTCGGGCATTTATCCCCACCGTCTTAACGCTTCGGCACGCCTGTACGTCTACACGGTGAGGTACGTCGGCGGCGCGACTGCGCCGTGGACCGTGCCGCACGACCCACCGAGACCCCCTCTCATGAAGAACACACTCCGCATGTTCGTTGCTGCGGCTGTCCTCGCGATCGCTGTGCCGGCGTACGCCCAGGGCGGCGGCGGCGGTGGTGGCGCGCAGATGTCGCCCGCCGAACGCATGACTCGCCAGAAGGAACAGCTATTCAAGGACATCACGCTCACGGCGGCCCAGTCGGCGAAGATCGACACCATCATGACGCAGGCCGCCGCCAAGCAGCAGGAATCGATGGCCGCCGCCCGTAGTGGCGGTGGCGATATGGCCGCCATGCGCGAGTCCATGCAGAAGATGAACACCGAGCGCAACGACGCGCTCAAGGCCGGGTTAACCGACGAACAGAAGAAGAAGTTCGACGAGAACGTCGCCGCCATGCCGCAGGGTCGTCGCGGCGGTTTCTAACCGACGTCGCAGGATGCGCGACCAAGCGGGGGGTGCCCATCGGCACCCCCCGCTTTGGTTGTCACGGGGACCGGTCGCTTGTACCGCGCCGCATCGCCGTCGAGATTGACTGCGACTCATGTCTGCTCTCTCCGCCTCCCGTCGCCAGCGCTGATGCGCGGCGAGTTCGTCGACCTGGGGGACGTACGCCTCTACTGCTACGCGTTCGGGGAACGCGGCGGTGGTGTGCCGATCGTCCTCATCCACGGCGCCTTCACATCGTCGCATTTGTGGCAGGACGTGCTGCCGCGGTTGCCGAAAGGACATCGGGTGCTGGTGCTCGATCTGCTCGGCCATGGCCGCAGCGACCCACCCGGAGCCCACTCGATGACCGTCGCGGGGCACGCCACGCGTGTCGTCGCCTTGCTCGATGTGCTCGGCGTGCGACGGGCCTCCCTCGTGGGCCACGGCATGGGCGCGGCCATCGCGGCGGTGGTGGCGCACGAGCACCCCGAGCGGGTGGCGCACCTATTGCTGGTGAATCCGACCGTGATCGGCGGTCAGCCCGGCGACGTGGTGTTGAGTCGGCGCGTGGGACGACTCGTGCCCTTCCTGCCGCTCTGGCGTCGCCTGTCCCCGGGATGGCTGGCCTCGGCCCTCCATGCGGCCCTGCTGCCCTGCTACGCCTATCGCGACGTCGGGGCGCGATCGCTCGATCTCTACCTCAAAAGCTTTCGGAGCCGCGACGGACGTGAATCGGCCTGCGCGCAACTCGCGGCCCTCGCCGCATCGCGAGGCGACACCGCGGCGGCGCTCGCGCCCGGCGCGATCGCGTGCCCCGTGCTGCTCGCGACCGCCGCCGCCGACCCCTTCGTTCCCACCGCCCGCGCCATCAAGCTCGGCGAGACCCTCCGTCTCGCGGCACCAAACGGGATCACGCTCCGCGAACTCCCCGGCGTGGCCCACGTGGCCCCCGAAGAAGCACCCGACCAACTGGGTGCCCTGGTGGCGGAACTCCTGACTCGCTGAATTGTTACAGAAAGTGCTCCGCGTCACGCCCCTTCCACCCGCCCGTTTCTCATGACCGATCGCCTCGCCACAATGCGCACCATGGCGGACAAGCAGCCGACCAATCCGCTCGCCCGCTTCGGTCTCGCCAACGAGCTGCTCAAAGCCGGCTTGCTGGACGAAGCCGAACTGGAGCTGGCCGCGTATCTCGCCCTACACGATGACGAAGGCAATGGCTGGCTGCGCTACGCCGATACGCTGCACGCGCTCGGCAAACAGGACGCGGCACGCGCCGCGTGCGACAAAGGCGTCGACGCGGCCACGCGGCACGGGCACGCGACGCTCGTCTCGGAATTCGAGGAGCGGGAGTACTGAACGGCGCGGATACCGCGGATTCAGTAGACAGTGTTCAGAACTCTGGCGTCAGACTTTGTATAGCGGTCGGAGTTCAGCAACAGCAGTCCACAGTACCGAGGCGTTTGGTTCAGTGTTGAGTGCGCGCGATGCCTCCGACGGCACTCCATCAAACGCCTCGCGACGGTGGACTGTCGTTGCT
>CAMBRJ010000288.1 GCA_945870175.1 Gemmatimonas phototrophica | reverse complement strand
CGGCGGTCGGCCCCTCGAGCATCTCGTGCGAGGCCATCGCCATCGGCGCGAAGAAGGCGACCGAGTCGACCTTGCCCGCCTCGGCGTATACCATGATGCGCGAATAGAGCCGGTTCGCCCGCTCGCTGGGCGAGAGGTTGGCGATGTCCGGTGCGCCGCCTCCGCCACCCCCCTGCGCGAAGGGCGCGGCACCGGCACCGTCAACGGCCTGCGTGGGGAGCGAGTTGGCCGATCCGTCGATGCCGGAGCCCTTGGCGGCCCCGAAGTTCTTGCCGGCGACCATGGCCACGAGCGCCAGCAGGGCCACGAAGGCGATGCCCCAGGGGAGGACCGACGCGGCGCCGCCGGCGACGCCTGGCGCGCGCGTGATCGGCAGCCCTTGGCCGACCGGGGTGCCGCAGCGATGGCAAAAGCGAGCGCCGACCGAGACCGCGGTGCCGCAGGCCGCGCAGAAACCCGCGCCGGCAGAAGGGGCCGAGCCCCCGGAAGGATTCGATGAGGTCATAAGCGGTGGAAAATACTACAATACGGTACGCGTGTACTCCTCCTTTTTCGACGAATCGTGCCGATTCACAGTCGTTCCCTCGTTCCTCCCGTCCTGACGGGCGCCACCGCCAACGACATCCTCGAGTTGGCGGAGGCGCACCAAGTGCGTTTTCTGCGCCTGCAATTCACGGATATTCTGGGCGTCATCAAGAACGTCGAGATTCCGTCGTCGCAGTTCAGGAAGGCGCTGCAGGGCGACATCATGTTCGACGGGTCGAGCATCGAAGGCTTCGTGCGGGTCGAGGAGTCCGACATGCTGCTGGCCCCCGATCTCACCACGTTCCAGATCTTTCCGTGGGGGGAGCCATCGGCGCGCGTGGGTCGCGTGATCTGCGACGTGAACCGTCCCGACGGCACGCCATTCGAGGGTGATCCGCGCTGGGTGCTCAAGCGCCAGGTGGCGCGTGCGGCTGAGCTTGGCTTCGTGATGAACGCCGGGATGGAGGCGGAGTTTTTTCTGTTCAAGCCGACGGCGGACGGACGTCCGGCCACCGACACGCACGACGTGGGTGGATACTTCGATTTGGCGCCGATGGATCTCGGGGAGGAGGCGCGCCGGGCGATCGTGGACACGCTCGAGCAGATGGGATTTGAAGTCGAGGCGGCGCATCACGAAGTGGCACACGGGCAGCACGAAATCGATTTCCGGTACGCCGATGCGCTGCGCACGGCCGACAACATTGCCACGTTCCGTTTCGTCGTGAAGCAGGTGGCGCGTCAATTCGGTCTGATCGCGTCGTTCATGCCGAAGCCGGTGTTCGGACAGAACGGCAGCGGCATGCATACGCACCAATCGCTGTTCTTGGCGGGACAGAACGCGTTCTGGGATCCGCAGCGCGAGTGGGAGTTGAGCCTGACGGCGCTACACTACATCGGCGGCTTGCTGAAGCACGCGCGCGCCCTGTGCGCGGTGACGAATCCGCTGGTGAATTCGTACAAGCGTCTCGTACCGGGATTCGAGGCGCCGGTGAACGTGGCATGGAGCATGCGCAACCGTTCGCCGATGATCCGCGTGCCGGAGCGCCGTGGCATGGGGACCCGTTTGGAACTGCGCACGCCGGATCCGAGTGCGAACCCGTATCTTGCACTCACCGTGATGCTGGCGGCCGGTCTGGATGGCATCGAGACTCGGGCGGATTGGCGTGAACCGGTGAACACGAATATCTGGGAGATGTCGTTTCGCGAGCGTCGTCGGCTGCGGCTGGACGACTTGCCGCAGGACCTCAGTGAAGCGTGCGACGAGTTGGAGAAGAACGACGTGATGCGGGAAGCACTGGGCGAACACATCACCGAGCAGTTTCTGGCCGCGAAGCGTTCCGAGTGGCGCGACTACAATCAGCAGGTGAGCGCTTGGGAGCTCGAACGCTACCTGGCGAAGTACTGAGCTTTTTCCTTTGGGAGATGTGATGAGCGTTCGTTCGTTATTCGCGCGGGCCGATGAGGTGTTGGCGCAGCGCTATCCGTTCGTGTTGCCGGCGCTGGGTTATGACGCGAAGGCCATCGAGCCGGCGATCGATGCGCAGACGATGACGATTCACCACGATCGCCATCATGCGGCGTACGTGACGAATCTGAATAAGGCGCTGGAGCTGTTTCCCGATCTCCATCAGTACACGCTCGGCGAGCTGTTGATGGGGCTGCGCAAGTGGCCGGCGGCGGCGCAGGCGGCCGTTCGCAACAATGGCGGCGGTCACGCCAATCACGCGCTGTACTGGGGGCTGCTGGCGCCGGGGAGTGCGACGTCGGCTGCGCCGAGCGGCCAGTTGAGCGAGATGATCGTGCGCGATTTCGCGACGCCCGACGCGTGCAAGGCGGCGCTCAAGGCGGCCGGGCTGGCGCAGTTCGGCTCGGGGTGGGCTTGGTTGGTGAAGACGGCCACGAACCGGCTGGTGGTGCGCGGACAGCCGAATCAGGATTCACCGCTGCTCGAGGGCGAGTTGCCGATCGTCGGCCTCGACGTGTGGGAGCACGCGTACTATCTGAAATATCAGAACCGCCGCGCCGATTATCTCGATGCGGTGCTGGCGCGCCTCAACTGGGATGTGGCGAGCGCACAGCTGCGACGGTAACGACGTCGCGGTGCGCTCGCCGGGCGTGGATCAGCCGCCGCCGAATCCGAAGCGGCGTCCGCTTTCGCCCAGCGTGCCGAAGCGCTGGTTGACGACGGTGTTGTAGATGGAGCCGAACGTGTAGCCGACGCCGACGAACATGTTGTAGCGGAAGTTCGTTTGTAGCTGCTGGCGCTGCGTGAGAATGTCACGCTCCGATTGCGCGCTTCTGGCGATGTAGATCTGATCGCGCACGCGTGACGCGGACCCGCGGAAGTTCAGCGAGAAGCCACGGCCGAGGCGCAGGTCCACGAAGCCGGAGAGGGTGAGCAGGTTACGCTGCGGGTCGTGCAGGTAATGCGACCCCTCGAGCGAGAGGTTCGTGTTGCCCCACTTCTGGCGCTGCGACGTGGCGATCAACAATGAGTGATTGCCGCGGGTCTCTCGATCCTGATCGAAGACCGTCGTGCTGTTGTACTGGTAGTGATTCAGCCCGACTGTGTAGAGCAGCGTGAGCTGGCGACGGGTCGCCTCGGTCCAGGGGAAGATGTTGTACTCGAGGGCCGGCGCGAGGCGCATGGAGAGCCGCTGGTTCAGGACTTCGCTGAACCCGCCGGAGACCTTGAGTCCAGCCGTGAGGTGTCCGGTCAGTGTCTTGCCGAAGAGCGCGTTGACGGACGATGCCCGCTGCAGCACGATCACCGACACGGTGTCGCGAACGCTCGGGTTGTCGCGATTGGCGACGAAGATCTTGAAGTCGCGTTCGTTATAACTGGCACTGCCGCCGAGGTTGATCTTCCACTGATCGGTGGTCCGCGCGGCGGAGATCGAGGTCGAGAGGTTGGTCGACTTCACGAGCTGCTCGCCGCTTGCGGCGATGTTGCCGTCGATGCGGTACAGCCAGAAATTCCACCTGTCTTTGACGTTGCGCGGATTCACTTGCTGCGGCGCGGGTCCGCCGGTGAGCGACAGACGCAGGCGCGAGGCGATGGGCGTGCGCGCAATGAATGGGGCGAGGCCGAGCTGGAAGGTGCGCACCAGTTCACGCCGGACGCGGTCATCGGCATCGTTCGGCAGCGTATTGATGACGAGCGTGTCGATCTTGCCGGCGTAGTTTTTCTGGCCGAGGAAGTTGACGGTGATCTCGCGACCGCCGTTGCCGGCGTTCAGACTGGTGAGGAGGAGATGCACATCGCTGTCGAAGCGATCGCGCACCCAGTTCACGAAGCCAAGTTCCTGCACGAAGAAGTCGCGGTCGCACCCGCGTACGCCACCCTGGCAGTCCAAGTAGACGCGGAGCGCGGATTTGAGAATGGTGTCGGGTGCGGCGCTCGCGACAACGGACGCGGGCGGGCCGGCGGGGCGACCGGCGCTGGTTTGCGCGATCAGTGCGGAAGGAGCGGCCAGTGCGGCGATCACGACGAGCGAACGAAAGGCAGAGCGCATGCGATGTTTGAGCTAGTGAGGAAGAGACCGAACAAACGGGGGGACATCGATTGCTGATGTCCCCCCGTTGCTGGTTGATCACCTGACAAGTTAGACCGACTAGTCCGATTTGTCATTCTGTAAATAGGAAAAGCCTCGTCGGTCGCCGATTTATGGTTGGTGGACTGGCCCGGTGTGAAGCGACGGCTGCTGGAGCGGCTGGTCGCTGGGGTGTGAACGCGGGGCGGGTGAACGGCACCGGCAAAAGCAAAAGAAAAAGAAAAAGCCAGAACACGGAGGCCACCGATCACACGGAATTGACACAGATAGGCAAAGAGCGCTGTTGGCTTATCTGTGCGTTGTCCGTGAACATCCGTGGTCTCCGTGGTCTGGGTTCGGTCATCCTCTCTTGCATACGTCTTAATGACACGTCTGACGACAGCAACACTGGCCGCGGCGCTACTCGCGGTCGCACTTCCTTCAGTCGTGCGTGGGCAGGCGGCCCGGGCATACGCCGTGCCGGAAGCGGCGGCCCTGCTTCCATGGTCGCA
>CAMBRJ010000287.1 GCA_945870175.1 Gemmatimonas phototrophica | reverse complement strand
AGAGCGACGCCCAGCCCACCTTAAGCCGCGAGCTCACTCAAGTCGTCGACGCGGCGGAAAAAGAAGCCAAGACGCTCGGCGACGAATACGTCTCCACCGAGCACCTCCTGCTGGCCCTCTCCGACGCCAAGGGCACCGATAGCACGCGTGTCCTGACCACCGTCGGCGCGCACCGCAAGGCGCTCCTCGAGGCGCTCAAGCTCGTGCGCGGGTCGCACAAGGTCACCGACCAGTCGCCCGAGGGGCAGTATCAGGCGATCGAGAAGTTCACGCGCGATCTCACCGAGGCCGCGCGTAAGGGGAAGCTCGATCCCGTCATCGGACGCGACGAAGAGATCCGTCGCGTCATTCAGGTGTTGTCGCGCCGTACCAAGAACAACCCCGTGCTCATCGGCGAGCCTGGCGTTGGCAAAACCGCCATCGCCGAAGGGCTCGCGCAGCGCATCATCAGTGGCGATGTGCCCGAAGGCCTGCGCAATAAGAAGCTGGTGTCCCTCGACCTCGGCGCGCTGATCGCCGGCGCCAAGTTCCGCGGCGAATTCGAAGAGCGCCTCAAGTCCGTGATGAAAGAGATCACCAGCGCCGAGGGATTGTACGTCGTCTTCATTGACGAACTGCACACCTTGGTTGGGGCCGGGAAGGCCGAAGGCAGCATGGACGCCGGCAACATGCTCAAGCCTATGCTCGCCCGCGGCGAATTGCGCGTGGTTGGTGCCACCACGCTCGATGAGTATCGATTGCATGTCGAGAAGGACGCTGCCCTCGAGCGTCGCTTCCAGCCCGTGTTCGTCGGTGAGCCCAGTGTCGAAAGCACGATCGCCATTCTCCGTGGCCTCAAGGAGCGCTACGAAGCGCACCACGGCGTGCGCATCACCGATGGTGCCGTGGTCGCGGCGGCCACGCTCTCCAATCGCTACATCGGTGACCGCTTCCTGCCCGATAAGGCGATCGACCTGATCGACGAAGCGGCCTCACGGCTACGCATTGAAATTGACTCGGTGCCGCAAGAGATCGACGAAGTCGACCGCCGCATCGTGCAGCTCGAGATCGAACGCCAAGCGTTGCGCAAGGAGACCGATCCGGCCTCAGTCGAGCGGCGCGGCACGCTCGAAGGCGAGCTGGCCGATCTGAAAGAAAAGACCACCGGCATGCGCGCTCAGTGGCAGCAGGAAAAGGAGACACTCGGGGCCGTCGGTCGCATCAAGCAGGCCATCGAAACGGCGAAGTTCGAAGCGGAGCAGGCCACGCGTGCCGGTGACCTCAACAAGGCCGCCGAGATCACGTACGGCACGATTCCGCAGCTCGAGCGCGATATGAAAGTCGCCGAGGGAAAGCTCGGCAGTCAGGACGGCCGTCCGCAGTTCCTCAAGGAAGAAGTCGGTGCTGATGATGTGGCCGATGTGGTGGCGCGCTGGACCGGCATCCCCGTCACACGTATGCTCGAAAGTGAGCGCGAACGGCTCACGAAGCTCGAAGATGTGCTCGCCACGCGCGTGGTCGGACAGCGTGAAGCCGTGAAGGCCGTGTCGAACGCCGTGCGCCGTTCGCGCGCGGGCCTGCAGGATCCCAATCGTCCCATCGGGTCCTTCATCTTTCTCGGCCCCACCGGTGTTGGCAAAACGGAAACCGCCAAGGCGCTCGCCGAATTCCTGTTCGACGACGAACACGCCATGGTGCGCATCGACATGTCGGAGTACATGGAGAAGCACGCCGTGGCGCGCCTCATCGGTGCACCGCCCGGCTACGTCGGCTACGAAGAAGGCGGGCAGCTCACCGAGGCCGTGCGTCGCCGCCCGTACTCCGTGATCCTCTTCGACGAAATCGAGAAGGCGCATCCTGACGTGTTCAACATCCTGTTGCAACTGCTTGACGACGGACGGCTCACCGATTCGCAGGGACGCACCGTCGACTTCCGAAACGCCGTCATCATCATGACGTCGAACGTCGGCAGTCAGATGATCCTCGAGCGTGGGCAAGCCGGCGACACGGCGTGGGCCACGGTGGAGCAGGAGGTGCTGATGGCGTTGCGCGGCGTGTTCAAGCCGGAGTTCCTCAACCGCATTGATGACATCGTCGTCTTTCATCCACTGGGGCGCGGCGAGATCGATCATATCGTCGACCTGCAGCTCGCGCACCGTCGCACGCTGCTTGCCGACCGCAAGCTCACGATCCGTCTCACCGACGCGGCGCGCACGTTCCTCGCCGACGAGGGATACGATCCCGTGTTCGGCGCCCGCCCGCTCAAGCGCGCGGTGCAGCGGATGCTGCAGAATCCGCTGGCGCTCGCGGTCCTCGACGGCACCTTCAAGGACGGCGATGTGATCGTGGCCGATGTGCAGGAGGGAACCGACGCCTTGTCGTTCCGGCACGGCGATGCCACCGACGCGGCAGCACAGGCGGCGTTCTTGGCGTCGTCGCCGCCGTCGGAGATGCGGGGTTGAGTCACGAGGTCGGCCCGACGTCCGGCCCGCCTGTGCCACCCGAAGTGGATGCCGCGATGACGCTCGCGCTGCACGAAGCGCGAGAGGCCGCGCTGGCCGGGGAAGTCCCGGTCGGCGCGGTCGTGCTCTGCGGGATCGACATCGTGGCGCGCGCACAGAACCGGATGATGCGCGACGGTGATGCGACGTCGCACGCCGAGCTCCTCGCGCTGCGTGCTGCCGCGAGCACGCTCGGCGAGGCGCGACTCACCGAATGCACGTTGGTGGTCACACTCGAACCCTGTGCCATGTGCGCGGGGGCGATCGTGCTGTCGCGCGTCGGGGCGCTGGTGTTCGCCGCCTGGGACGAGAAGGCGGGTATGTGCGGGTCGGTGGGGGATGTGGTGCGGCATCCCAAGCTCAATCATCGTCCCCAAGTACGAGGCGGCGTGCGGACGGCGGAATCGGGCGCGATATTGAAAGCATTCTTCGCCGCCCGACGCGGGTAGTCGCCGCGCTCCTCTCGCTCCCCCACATCATGTCAGAGCTTCGTATCGTCACTCGGCGTACACCGCACGCGATCACATTGGTCGTGGCTGGTGTCGCTGCGGCGGCGCTCGCCTGCGCGTCACCCGCCGACTCGCCGTCGACATTGGCGCCGCCGGTGGCGCCGGCGTTTCAAACCGTCTCGCTGCTCGGCGACACGCTGCGCGCGCTCCCACTCGCGGCGAATGTGCGCGAGAAATACGCGACCCAGCTCGCCGACGCGCAACGCGCGTACGAGCACACGCCCACCAATGTCGACTCGCTCATCTGGTACGCCCGTCGCTTGGGGTATCTGGGCCAGCTGCGCGAGTCCATCGAGATCTATACGCGCGGGATCGCGCTGTATCCCGACAATCCGTGGTTGTATCGGCACCGCGGACACCGCTACATCTCGGTGCGTGACTTTGCGGCCGCTGTGACGGATCTCGAACGCGCCACCGCGCTCGTGCAGGGGAAGCCCGACGAAATCGAACCCGACGGACAGCCGAACGCGCAGAACTCACCCATCGGGACGCTGCATTCGAACATCGGATATCATCTCGCGTTGGCGCACTATCTCATGGGCGACTTCACCGCCGCCGCGCGGGTGTCGCAACTCGAAGTGGACGCGGCCACGAACGACGACCGTCGCGTGTCGATGGCGCATTGGCTCTACATGTCGCTGCGCCGCTCGGGGCGGGATGCCGAGGCCGCGCAGGTGCTGGTACCCATCACGCGCGACATGACGATCATCGAGAATCAGGCGTATCACCGGCTGATGCTGCTGTACAAGGGCGAGCTGCCTGCCGATTCTGTGCTCACCGCCGCCCCAAGTGGCGAGCTATCCGTGAAGGACGCCTCGGCGGCGTACGGTGTAGCCAACTGGCACTGGTACAACGGGCGGAAGGCCGAGGGCGAAGCCGTGTGGCGGCGCATCGTTGAAGGCGGCCAGTGGGGCGCGTTCGGGACCGTCGCGGCCGAAGCGGAGCTGGCGCGGATCAAGGCGCCTCCGGCGTCGTGACGTCGCGCCCAACCCTTGAAACGGGTCCGCTCGCCGATTAGCTATCCAGACTCTGCGGGATCCGGGCGGCGCTGGGTAGGCCAGCCCGGATGAAGAGCACAGAACTGGCAGCAGCTTTGCGACATGCTTCCCGTGGGACAGGTGGCTGAGTGGTTGAAGGCACCGGTCTCGAAAACCGGCGTACCGGCAACGGTATCGTGAGTTCGAATCTCACCCTGTCCGCTGCAGCGGGTGCTGCGGATGTGACAAGTCAGCGAGCAGGATCAGGGTAAGGACGCGCCGTCGTGGACCCCCGCGTCGGCGCGTTCGTCTGTCAGGAAGCAGTGGTAGTGGAAGGTCCCTGGATGGATGGCCGAGTGGTTTAAGGCGCACGCCTGGAAAGCGTGTGTGCGTGAAAGCGTACCGTGAGTTCGAATCTCACTCCATCCGTATTGGCAAAACACCCCGTGCTCACACGAGCACGGGGTGTTTTGCGTGTACGGCGCTGGCGGGGCGGGGCGTCCGCGGCGAGGGCACCCGTCGCTGCGCCTTGGCTCTCCGGAGCGGTCTCCCTCCCGCATCGCCCCCTCTCCTGACCCCTCACCAAGCTGGTGCGCTGTTGTTATACTCGGCGCGTATCC
>CAMBRJ010000286.1 GCA_945870175.1 Gemmatimonas phototrophica | reverse complement strand
CGGCCAGCCACAATCCGATCGAGTGGAACGCACTCAAGTTTATCGGGCCGTCGGGGCTCTTTCTCTCGGCCGATGAAGGCGCCGACATGCGCGCGCTGATGGACCGTGGTATTCCGCGCGCAACCTGGGACGCGCTCGGCGAAATCGTGCACGACACCGACGCCGTCCAGCGACACATCGATCAGGTGCTGGCGCTGCCCTACCTCGACGTGGCAGGCATTCGCGCCCGCCGCTTCCGCGTGGCGCTCGACTGCTGTCGCGGCGCCGGCGGCGTGATCATGCCGCAGCTCCTGACCGAGTTGGGCTGTGAGGTGTACGCCATCAACATGGAAGCCGACGGGCAGTTTCATCGCCCGCCGGAGCCGGTCGCCGAGAACCTCGGCGAGTTGGCGGCGCTGGTGAAGGCGACCGAAGCCGACATCGGTTTTGCCACGGATCCCGATGTGGATCGCCTGGCGCTTGTGCTCGACAACGGGATCGCACCGGGCGAGGACTACACGCTCGCGCTGGCTGCCCGTACGGTGCTGCGGCATCGACCGGGCCCGGTGGTGACCAACCTCTCGACCAGCAAGGTGGTGGCCGACGTCGCACGCGACGCGGGCGTCCCCTTCCATTTTGCCAAGGTGGGCGAGGTGAACGTGGCCATGACCATGCGCGATCTGGGCGCGACGATCGGCGGCGAAGGGAACGGCGGCGTCATCCTTCCGGAAATGCATTTGGGTCGGGATGCGCCGGTCGGCGCGGCGTTGTTGCTGCAATTGATGCTCGAGGAAGCTCGGCCGCTCTCCGAGGTGATCGCCGAGCGCCCGAAGTACGTGATCGTGAAGGACAAATTGGATCGGCCCGAGGCACCGCTCGACGCCGTGTATCTGGCGCTGCGCGCCGCGTTTCCGGACGCGGTGGCCGACACGCAGGATGGACTCCGACTGGACTGGCCCGACCGCTGGGTGCACCTGCGCCCATCGGGGACCGAACCAATCGTGCGCGTGATCGCCGAAGGCCCCACGGAGCAAGACGCGCGCACGCTGATCAGGCAGGCCCGGGAGCCGCTGTCGGCGCTCGGATCACTCTAGACCTCGAACGACCATGTGCGGAATCGTCGGCTACGTTGGTGATCGCATCGCCACCCCCATGCTGCTCGAAGGGCTCAAGCGCCTCGAGTATCGTGGCTACGACTCGGCGGGCGTCGCCATCATGAACGGCAAAGGCGTGGAAACGCGCCGCGCGGCGGGCAAGATCGCCCGGCTCGAAGCGGCGATCGCGAAGGATCCGCCGCAGGGCACGATGGGTATTGCGCACACCCGCTGGGCCACGCACGGTCCGCCAACGGAAATGAATGCGCACCCGCACGCGAGCCAAAACGGCAAGATCGCCGTGGTGCACAATGGCATCATCGAGAATGCCACCGCCTTGAAGGCGGGGCTGGAAGCGCGTGGCTACGTGTTCAAGTCCGACACCGACACCGAAGTGCTCGCCCATCTCATCGAGGTGGCGTATGCCGGCAACCTCGAAGCCGCTGTAATCGAGGCGCTGCGTCAGTGCGATGGCACGTACGGCCTCGCCGCGATCACGAGCGACGAGAAGGACAAGATTGTGGCCGCCCGAAAAGGCAGTCCGTTGCTGATCGGCGTCGGTGACGGCGAGTACTTCATCGCCTCCGACGCATCGGCCATTCTCGCGCATACACGCAACGTGGTTTATCTCGACGACGGGGACATCGCCGTCGTGACGCGCGATGGCTACCGGGTGCTCGATCTCGACTCGGCGATCCGCGACAAGCCCGTGACGCGCATCGACTGGGACTTGCAGCAGATTGAGCGCGGGGGCTATCCGCACTTCATGCTGAAGGAAATCTTCGAGCAGCCGACCACGGTGGAAAACACCATGCGCGGCCGACTGATTCTCGAAGAAGGGTTCTCCAAGCTCGGCGGTCTGAACATCTCGAAGGAAGACCTGCTCAAGGTCGACAATATCATCATCACCGCGTGCGGTACGAGCTGGCACTCGGCGCTGATCGGCGAGATGATGATCGAAGAGCTGTGCCGCATTCCCGTGGAAGTAGAGTATGCGTCGGAGTTCCGGTACCGGAATCCGATCGTGACGCCGACCACACTCTGTATCGTCATCTCGCAGTCGGGTGAGACGGCGGACACGCTCGCCGCCATGCGCGAAGCGAAGCGCCGCGGTGCCCGCACACTCGGACTCGTGAATGTGGTCGGCTCAACGATCGCGCGCGAAGACGACGGTGGTATCTATCTGCACGCCGGCCCAGAAATCGGTGTGGCCTCGACCAAGGCGTTCACCAGTCAGGTCGTGGCGCTCGCGCTGTTCACGCTCAAGCTCGCACGCCTCAAGAATCTGAGTGTGGCCCGCGGTCGCGAAATCGCGCAGGCGCTGGCCGACCTACCGGCGCAGATCCAGTCCATCCTGGATCGCGCACCGGAAATCGAGGAGCTCGCTGAAGAATTCAAGCGCGCGTCCAATTTCCTGTACCTCGGACGTGGCTACAACTTCCCGGCGGCGCTCGAAGGCGCGCTCAAGCTCAAGGAAATCTCGTACATCCACGCCGAAGGCTATCCGGCCGCCGAGATGAAGCACGGCCCCATTGCGCTCATCGACGAGATGATGCCGGTGGTGTGTATTGCTCCGCATGACGCCGTGTTCGACAAGATCACGTCGAACATTCAGGAGGTGAAGGCCCGCAAGGGCAAGATTATCGCGATCACCACCCGCGACGAGCCGGCGCTGGCCGGCAAGCTCGATTACGAATTCCGGATCCCCGAGACGGTCGATCTGCTCACGCCGATCCTGGCGAGCGTGCCGTTGCAGCTGCTGGCCTATTACATCGCCGTCAAGCGCGGGTGCAACGTCGACCAGCCGCGCAACCTCGCCAAGTCGGTGACGGTCGAGTAGCCGTTTCGGATCCCCCCCCGGAACGCTTAGCTTTCGGGATGACTGACGCTGTCTCTCCTGAAATTGCCGCGCAACGCCTCGCGCACGAGATTTCCCGTCGCCGGACCTTTGCGATCATCTCGCACCCGGACGCCGGCAAGACCACGCTGACCGAAAAGCTTCTCCTGTACGGCGGGGCCATTCATCTGGCCGGCTCGGTGAAGGCCCGGCGTGCCACACGGCATGCGACGTCCGATTGGATGAAGCTGGAGCAGGAACGCGGCATCTCGGTCACCAGCTCCGTGCTGCAGTTCGAGTATCTGGGGTACCAGCTCAATCTGCTGGATACGCCGGGTCACGAAGATTTCTCGGAAGACACCTACCGCACGCTGGTCGCGGCCGATTGTGCCATCATGCTGCTCGACAATCGTCGCGGCGTGGAAGAGCGCACCCGGCAGCTGTTCGACGTCTGCAAGCGGCGTCGTACGCCCATCTTCACGCTCGTGAACAAGTGCGACCGACACGGCGAGGATCCGCTCAAGCTCATTCAGGATGTCGAAGCCGATCTCGGCATCGACTGCTTCGCCGCCACGTGGCCGGTGTTCAACAATGACATCTTCGTCGGCGTGTACGACCGCCTCAAGCGCGAAGTGCACCTCTTCGAGCGCAGCGGTGACCGTGGCGCGACCCGGGCCGACGACACGATCGTGAGCATCGACGACGACGCACTGATCGAGACGATGGGTGAGAGTGCGTTCGATCGTTTGATGACCGATATCGACCTGCTCGATGCGGCGGGGCATACCTATGATCACGATCGGGTGATCGACGGTTCGCTCACGCCCGTATTCTTCGGGTCTGCCCTCACGAACTTCGGCATCGAGCCGTTCCTGCGCGAGTTTCTCGAATTGGCGCCGGCGCCGGGCCCGCGCGAAACGAACACCGGCAACGTGGATCCGGAGAGCACCGACTTCACGGGCTTTGTATTCAAGATCCAGGCGAACATGGATCCGAAGCACCGCGATCGGGTGGCGTTCGTGCGGATCGTGTCCGGCCACTTCGAAGCCAACATGCAGGTGCTGCATCAGCGCAGTGGCAAGCCGATTCGACTGGCCGCGCCGCAGCAGTTCATGGCGCGCGATCGCGTCAGTATCGAAGAAGCGTGGCCCGGTGATGTCATCGGCATCATGGACCGAGGCAACCTGCGCATCGGCGACACGCTTGGCGGCGACGGCAAGCTGGAGTTTCAGGGCATTCCGCGCTTCCCGCCCGAGCACTTCGCCCGTGCCATTCCGGCCGATCCGCTCAAGCGCAAGCAGTTCGACAGCGGGCTGCGCCAGCTCACCGAAGAGGGCGCCGCACAGGTGTTCTTCGCGGAGACATCGGCGGGCTCACAACCCATCGTAGGCGCCGTCGGTCAGCTCCAATTCGACGTCATGGCGTTCCGTCTCGAGCACGAGTACGCGGCACCTTGCAAGTTCGAGAAAATGACGTACCGCTGGCC
Organism: Gemmatimonas phototrophica; assembly: GCA_945870175.1. Taxonomy (GTDB): domain Bacteria; phylum Gemmatimonadota; class Gemmatimonadetes; order Gemmatimonadales; family Gemmatimonadaceae; genus Gemmatimonas; species Gemmatimonas phototrophica_A. The sequence goes on along the minus strand of CAMBRJ010000286.1, from coordinate 212 downwards.
GCGATGGATCACGGGACCGAAGGCCGATGTGGAGCGCGTCGCCACGGGGCAGGGACGTCTCAAGCTGTTCGACCATAAGGGCCACGTGGTCGTGCTCTTCTCCGACGCGTGGGCATTGCGCCGCGCGTTGCAGCATGAAACGAGCGTCGAGTTCCACGAAACCGCGCCGTAGCACTGCTCGGCGCGGTGTGATTTCACACCGGAAGTGAGCG
>CAMBRJ010000285.1 GCA_945870175.1 Gemmatimonas phototrophica | reverse complement strand
GCGCGTGGCGGTCATGATCGGTGAGAACGGCCGCCCGGCCGACCTGTGGCTTGGCGATGCCGTGAAGTTCGTGCCGAAGCGTCTGGTGGAATCCAATCCCCAATTGGCCGCGCGCGCGCTGCCGACCACCCAGCTCGTGGAGTATCTCGATGCCGACGGCCGCGCGCAGTTCGGCGTGCTGACGATGCCGGCCGGTGGTGGGCGCGCCCTGCCCACCGTGTTTAGTGTATACGAAGACTTCTTCGACGACGGCTTCGATGCCACGACGATGCTGCTGGCGAGTCGCGGCTACGCGGTGATGAAACCGTCGGTGACCTTCGAGACGGGCTATCCCGGTGAAGCGTGGCTGAAGGGTGTCACGGCGAGCGCCAACAAGCTGATCGAAATGGGTGTGGCCGACAGCAGCAAATTGGGCGTGCACGGCACGAGCTACGGGGGGTATGCCACCAACCTGCTCATCACGCAAACCAATCGCTTCAAAGCGGCGATCAATATCTCGGGCAAGGTCGATCTCGTGTCATTCTACACCGACTCGCCACGGCTGGGCGTGCGCAATATCAACGCCGCCGAGAAGACGCAGGATCGCATCGGCGCCACGATGTGGGAGCAGCCGCAGAAGTACGTGCAACACAGCGCGGTGATGTTCGCCGACCGGATCAAAACGCCGCTGCTGCTGGTCACCGGCGGCGAAGATCACAATGTGCCCGCGATTAACACGCGCGAGATGTATTTCGCGCTGCGTCGACTGGGCAAGCCGGTGGAGTGGGTGAACTACACGAATGGCGGACACGGCATTCCCATGACGAACGCCAACGAGTTCGCCGACTGGCATCACCGGCTGCTCGGGTGGTACGACCGGTACCTCAAGCCGACGACGACCGTGCCGGCGTCGGAACAGCAGTCCCTCCTTCGCTAGCGTCCGGCATGCAACGCGATCTGCTCGATGCCTTGCGCTGTCCAGGGACGCACGAAGAAAGTTGGCTGGTCGCCATGGTGCTGGAGGCGAGCGGTTCGACGCTGCTCGTGGCAGAACTGGCCTGTCCCGTGTGCGGGGCGGAGTTTCGGATCGTGAACGGCATCGCGCACTTTGCGGACTCCACACCCGTGGCGCCGCCGGCGTTGCCGTCCGAGCCGTACACCCCTGCGATGGCGCTGCGGCTGGCCGCGCTGCTGGGTGTGGCTGAGAGCCAGCTCCCGGTGGGACTGGTGGGCCGCTACACGGCGGCCAGCGGCGCGCTGGCGTCGTTGGTGTCGGCACCACAGCTCCTGATCAACAGTGGCCCGGTGATTCCGGGCGCGGGCATCTCATGCATCGTGGTGGCCGATCGGCTCCCGCTCGGCGTGGAATCGCTGGCCGCGATCGCGGTCGATGCGGCGCACGCCACGGCCACGTTTCTCGACAGTGCGACCCGGACGTTGCGGCTAGGCGGGCGTCTCGTGGCGCCGGCCGACGCGCCGGTGCCCGCCGGCATGCGCGAACTCGCGCGCGATGCCACCGAGTGGGTGGCCGAAACGACAACGCGCGCCAGCGGGCTCGTGGAGCTCCGCCGACGCGCGCCCGATTCCATCGGCTAGCGCCTACTCCTCGTACAGGCCGTCGATGAGCGGCTGGTACGTCTTGTCGATCACGCGGCGTTTGACCTTGAGCGTCGGGGTGAGTTCGCCGCGCTCCACGCTGAAGTCGTGCTCGAGCAGCGCCACTTTCTTCGGCGTTTCGTAGCTCGCCAAGCCGGCGAGCTGCGTCTTCACTTCCTTTTCCATCTTTGCGTTGATCGTCGGCATCGCCAGCAACTCGGCCCGGCTCGTCCACACGATGTTCTGTGAGGCGGCCCACTTCTCGAGCTGATCCCAGTTCGGCACGACCAGTACGACGGGGAACTTGCGCTTGTCGCCGAGCATCACGGCTTGGGACACGTACTTGTTGGTCCTGAGCATGTTCTCGATCGGCTGTGGCGCAATGTTCTTGCCGCCCGCCGTCACGATGATGTCCTTCTTGCGATCCGTAATGCGCAGGAAGCCATCGAGCAGTTCCCCGATGTCACCGGTGTGGAACCATCCCTCCTCGTCGATCGCGTCCTTCGTGGCCTCGGCATTGTTGTAGTAGCCACGCATGATGTGCGGACCGCGCGAAAGAATCTCGCCGTCGGCCGCGATCATCACTTCCACACCGGGGATCGGACGGCCGACGCTACCCAGTCGGTAGTGCTCAAAGGTGTTGGTCGAGATCACGGGCGAGGTTTCCGTGAGGCCGTAGCCCTCAAGGATGATCAGGCCGGCTGAGTAAAAAAACTTCGCAATCTCGGGCGAGAGCGGTGCGCCACCGGACACGAAGAAGCGCAGATTTCCGCCCGTTCGCTCCTTGAGCTTCGAGAATACCAACTTCTGCGCGAGGGCGTATTGCATCGCGAGCAGGCCGGACGGATCGTGTCCCGCCAACCGCTGGTCGGCCCACTTCTCTCCGACGTTCTTCGCCCACAAGAAGATGCGCCGCTTGAGGGCGCCGCCGGCGACGGCGTTTTCCACCACACGCGCGTAGATCTTTTCGTACAGACGCGGCACCGACATCATCATCGTCGGCTTCACTTCGCTCATGTTCACCGGCACCGTGTCGATCGACTCGGCATACGCGATGCGCACTCCGTTCGCGAACAGGAAGTAGTCGCCGGTGCGCTCGAAAATGTGACTGAGGGGCAGGAAGCTCAGCGCGACGTCGCTCGTGCCGACTTGCAGCGAAGACTTCGTAGCGATGACGTTCGAGTACAGGTTGTCCTGCGTCAGCATCACGCCTTTGGGATTGCCCGTCGTGCCCGACGTATAGATCAGCGTCACCAGTTGATCGGGGGTCACCGCCAACGCATTATGCTTGAAGGTCGTGGCGCGTTCGGCACTGTCCAAGGCGGCGCCCTTGGCTTCGATGTCGGCGAGCGTAAAGTCGCAGCCGTCGGCCTTGGTGGCGGCGAAGCCGATGATCCACTGCAGGCCCGGCACTTCACTGCGGATCGACGCGACCTTCTTCGCCTGATCGGCGTTCGATACGAAGATGGCCCGCGCGCCCGAATTGTTCAGCAGATAGGGCAGCTGATCCGCGGGGAGCGTGGGGTAGATGGGCACGTCCGTGATGGCGCTGCAGATGCAGGCAAAGTCCGCGATCAACCACTCGGGGCGGTTCTCCGACAGGATCGCCACGCGGTCCTGCGCCACGATGCCCATGTCCGCGAGGCCGAGCGCCGTGCGGCGCACGCGCTCCATAATCGTGCGGTGCGACATCGGCTCCCACACACCGCGCACCTTCGTACTGAGCGCGTCGGCGCGGTCGAATCGCTCAACGGCGTCGAAGAACAGCGCGTTGATCGTGCCGTGCGGCGGCCGTGGGCCACCGGAGGCATAGCGTGATGAGGCCGGAAGGCCGTTCATCGTCACGTTCAGGGACGGGTAGGAATCAGCCGAGATCGAAGTCATCGCCATCTCCGACTGGAGCGAAAGGCAGGGCGGAGGCGTGTCGGTACAACGAACCGGAGCGCCGCCAGGTTGGGATGCACTGAAATTGCGCCCGGGCGTGGTCCGGCGCGAGTCCTCAGGACTATCCGGCGCCACGGCGAACGGCGGCCGCGAGCCGCACCGGCGAACCCTTGAGCGGCTTCCCTTTATACGTCACCGTGGCACGGACCACCACCGAGTCCACGCCCGCACCGCTCGGAAACTGCAGGGCGCGCACGCGCACGCGGCGTCCGGCGAAACCACTGCCATCGGTCGTGTCGATCGTGCTGGCGCGTCCCTGATCGTCGATCAAATACGCGGCGGCCATGGTGTCGTTGGTCGGATTGGCCGGATTCAGCAGTTGAAACCGCACCGGCCACGATGCCGCACCGGTGATCGCGCCGGCTTCGAGATGCCGCACGGTGACGGTGAGCGCCCTGGTCGAGTTCGCGTCGAGACCGCGACGGCCGGTGTCCGGCAGGCTCGTACCGAGGATGTCCGTGAGGCTGGCGCCATTCACCGAGTCAGGCCGGGTCACGACGCGAAGGCCACGCAATACCTGAAGTGATCCGCCAATGCGTGCCGCGATCCGCTTGTCGCCCGACACGAGCTTCTTCGCGATGACCATGCCGGTGGTGGAATCGATCGCGAGCGCCGAGTCGATGTTGAAGTCCGCGTACAGGTATCGGGGCGCCGCGTCGGCGATGACATCGCCGCGCACGTTAAACACGCGGGCGTGCACCGGCGCCACGACGCCATCGATGTTGCGTAGGGTGTCGCCCACCACCACCGACGGTGACGGGAACGGATCAAGTTCGATCGCCGCCGCTTCGTTCGGACCGAGACCGATTTCGGCGCACGCGGTGCCGATGCCGGTTGCGGCCATGACGGCGGAGATCAGCACCCAACTGGCACGGCGACGCGCACGGGCCGACGGTGTCATGCGAAGCGCTCGGCCAACCGCGTCGCGATGTTCACGTAGGCTTGGCTCGCGGGGTCGGCGGGATTGCGCAACACCACGGGTTGACCGGCGGCGAAGGCGTCGGCGGTGGCCGGCGTACGCGGAATCGGCGTGTCGAAGACCAGATGCTGCGGGAGGTGTTCGCGCACGTAGTGCACGACACGTTCCGACGCCGGATTCCCCTGCTCGAACATCGTGAGCAGGATGCCTTCGAGCGTGAGTTCGTCG
>CAMBRJ010000284.1 GCA_945870175.1 Gemmatimonas phototrophica | reverse complement strand
CCGAGCATCTCGGTGCCATCCTAGGGCGCCGCGACCGTCATGCCGGGGACGCTGAGCATGTAGGCGATATCGTACAGCCCCATGTGCGTTGCGCCGTCCTCGCCGACCAATCCGGCGCGGTCCATCGCGAACACGACCGGGAGCTTTTGCAGCGCGACGTCGTGAATGATGTTGTCATATCCACGCTGCAAGAACGTGGAGTAGATCGTCACGATGGGCCGCACACCGCGCGTGGCAAGTCCCGCCGCGAAGGTGACCCCATGTCCCTCGGCAATCCCGACGTCGAAAAACCGATCGGGGAACGCCGTGGCGAACGGCGACGTGCCGGTCCCCGTCGGCATGGCGGCGGTGATCACTGCAATGTCCTTGCGCTCCTCACCGAGCTCGGCGAGCCCCTTACCATACACCGTGGTGTACGCGGGATTGGCCGTGGAGACCGCCAGCTGTTTGCCAGTGGCCGGATCGTGTCCCGGAGGAAGTGCATGCCACTTCTCGCCGTGATCGCCGGCGGGAAAGCCTTTGCCCTTCTTCGTGATCACATGCACCAGGCGAGGCGTGTTCATCGCGCGAACGGCCGTGAACGTCTCGAGCAACGCATCAAGGTCATGCCCGTCGATCGGGCCGAAATAGCGGAACCCGAGCTCTTCGAAGAGTACACCGGGCGTGAGCAGCGACTTCATGCTCTCCTCCCACTTCCGCACGAGCGTGCTCACGCCGGCGAAGGGCGCCGGGGCATTATCCACGAGTTCCCCGATGCGTGAACGCAAACGGTTGTACAGCGGATTGCGCTGAATGCTGGTGAGATACTTGTGCATCGCGCCGACGTTCGGGGCGATCGACATCTCGTTGTCGTTCAACACGACAATGATGTCCCGATCTGAATGCCCAGCGTTGTTGAGTCCCTCGTAGGCGAGACCGGAGCCCATCGACCCGTCGCCAATGATGGCGGCCACCTTGAACTGCTCACCGAGGACGTCGCGTCCGGCCGCCATCCCAAGGGCAGCGGAAATCGCCGTTGCCGCGTGTCCGGCGCCGAACGTGTCGTATTCGCTCTCGGTGCGCTTGAGAAAGCCCGACAGTCCGCTTTCCTGCCGCAGCGACTCCATTTCCGAATTCCGGCCCGTGAGCAGTTTGTGCGGATAGGCCTGATGGCCGACGTCCCACACCAGCTGGTCCTTCGGCGTCTCGAAGACGGTGTGCAGCGCAATGGTCAGCTCGACCACGCCGAGCCCGGCGCCGATGTGGCCACCGGTGCGGGAGCAAACGTCGATCAGGCGCGAGCGCATGTCCTGCGCGAGCGTGCGGAGTTCATCGCGCGACAGGCCACGGAGATCCGCGGGTGAATTGATGCCTTCGAGAATGGACATGTCGGAGTCAGGATGTGCGTCGCGGGAGACGTTCGCGGCGGTCGAGGACGACGATCAGATTGGGCAAACTTCAGAACAGCAACGGTACGGACTTTGTGAGCATCGGGTCCGCCTAGGAACGACGTTCAACGATATATCGGGCCAATTGGTCGAGCGTGGATGTCAGCAACCCCTCGTCGGCCAACGCACGGCGTCCTTCTTCGACTAACGCCACCGCGCGCTCAATCGCTCCCTCGACGCCCAGCAGGGCGGGATAGGTGCTCTTGTGCAGTGCGATGTCGCGACCGGCCGTCTTTCCCAATTGATCCGTGGTGGCCGTAATGTCCAGGACATCGTCGGCGATCTGGAACGCGAGACCGATGGCCGCGCCGTCCTGGGCGAGCGCCCGTCGGCGTGACTCTGACGCGAGCGCGGCGCGCGCCCCCAGTGTGACGGACGCCATGATCAGCGCGCCCGTTTTGAGGCGGTGCACCCGCTCCAACGCCTCCAGCGTCAGGGGGACCCCTTCCGCCTCGAGATCGAGCAGCTGCCCGCCGATCATTCCGCCAGCACCGGACGCATCCATCAGATCGCGCACAATGTCACCGGCCACGGCATCGGAGAGCCCCATCGCCTTCGAGGCGTGCCACGCGCTTCGTGCCGCCATCGGCACCATCGCCAGGCCGGCCGCCGTCGCCACCGGGACCCCATACACGCGGTGCACCGTGGGCCGCCCGCGCCGGACATCATCGTCGTCCATGCATGGCAGATCGTCGTGCACCAGCGAATACGCATGCACCACCTCGACCGCGGCGGCGAGGTCTCTCGCGTCACCGGTGCCGCCGCAGGCGCGATACGCCTCCATCAGGAGAATGGCGCGCAGGCGCTTCCCTTCCCCCAGGAGCGAGTAGCGGATAGCCTCGGCCGTCAGCGGCGCGACGTCGCCGAGCCATCGCGCGCAGAATGAGTCGAGTGCCTGCTGCACCGCGGCCCGCTCGGATGCGAACGACGGGGCGGACGTCTCGGTGCTGGTTCCGACCGGCGTCATCGGCTCAGCCACCGAGCTCGACAACCGAGAACGAGCCATCGGCCGCCTCGACGAGCTGCTGCACGCGCGCGTCGACCGTCTTCAGGTTCTCACCGGCCGACCGCAGATGGCTGATGCCGTCCTCGAAGAGGCGCAAGGCCTGTTCGAGATCGACGTCGTTGCGCTCGAGTTCCCGCACAATCTCCTCGAGGCGGGTCAGTGACTGTTCGAAGCTCATACGCCCTCCTCAGATGGAACTCGTGGAATTGACTCGGGAAGCGGACGCCCCGCGCCAGTGATCGCGGACACAATCCCGTCCCGGAGCCACAGTTCGAACGGTGCCCCCGGTGCGAATTGATCCCGTCCGCTCAAAGTAGCGCCCTCGGGCGTTCGCGCCACCGCAAACCCGCGCGCTAGGGTACTCAGCGGCGAGAGCGCGTGCAGCTGACCGGCCAAGGACTCCACCCGGGCGCGACGTCGCTCCACGATGCGCGTGGCCGCCATCCCCAAGCGCTTCTGCACCTGCGAAAGTGACGCGATGGCGCGGTCTTCGCGACGCCGGGCTGCCGCCACCAGACGACTACCACGCGACTCGACCCGGGCGATCACCTCGCGTCGCGATGGTACCGCCAGTTCGGCCGCCGCCGACGGGGTAGCCGCCCGCACGTCAGCGACCAGATCGCAGATCGTCACGTCCACTTCGTGCCCGACGGCTGAGATCGTTGGGATGGGACAGGCCGCGAGTGCCCGGGCCACCCGCTCGTCGTTGAACGCCCAGAGATCTTCGCGTGCCCCGCCGCCGCGTCCAATGATGAGCACGTCGGCGTCCTGCCACCGACTCACGCGCTCGATCGCCGAGACCAGCGACTCCGGGGCTCCCTCACCCTGCACCTTGGCGGCGACGATCACGATCTCCACATCGGCACTGCGGGCCCGTGCCACGGTGATGATGTCGTGCATGGCCGCGCCATCGGGGCTCGTGATCACCGCGATCCGACGTGGAAACGCCGGGAGGGCCCGCTTGCGGGCAGGATCGAGCAACCCGTCCTTCTCAAGACTGAGTCGGGTACGTTCGAGTGCCTTGCGCCACAGCCCGTCGCCTTCCGCTTCGAGTGCGCGTACGGAAAACTGGAGATCACCACGCACCGGCCAGACGGTCATCTGCCCGTAGGCTAGCACTTGCATGCCGTCGTCAGGCGGGGCGGGAATACGCTTGGCGGCCGAGCTCCAGATCACGCACTTCACCTGCGCCTCGGCGTCGCGCAGGGCGAAGTACCAGTGCCCGTTCCGATGCGCCTTGAAATCACTGACTTCGCCGCGCACCCACAGCGGCGGAAACGCGCCTTCGATCAGATCTTTCGCGGCACTGGTGAGGGTGTGCACGGCGATCGCCGATTCCGGCGCGCTTCCCGGCGCCTCATCGGACGGCACCGGCGGTCCGTAACTCGGCGATCCGCTCATGCGGCGTCCGGCCATGCGACTCAGCTCACGGTGCGTTCGGCCGCACGCACCGTATTGCGCAACAACATCGCGATGGTCATCGGTCCGACGCCACCTGGCACCGGCGTGATCCGTGACGCCACTTCCACGGCGCTCGCGAAATGCACATCACCGCACAAGCGACTGCCCTTGGCGCGCGTGGCATCGGGCACGCTGTTCATGCCGACGTCGATCACCACGGCGCCGGGCTTGATCATGTCGCCCGTAATCATCTCCGCACGACCCGCCGCGACGATCAGGATGTCAGCGCGACGCGTGTGCGACGCCAGATCCTTCGTACGACTGTGGCACATCGTCACCGTCGCATCGCCGCCGGCCCTCGCCTGTACGAGCAACGCCGCCATCGGTTTGCCGACGATGTTGCTGCGACCGACCACCACCACGTCCGCGCCGCGCGTGTCCACACCGCTGCGCAACAACATTTCGATGACCCCCGCGGGCGTGCACGACACGAATCCATCGGTATGACCGATCAGCAGCTTGCCCACATTCTCCGGATGGAAGCCATCGACATCCTTCTCCGGACGAATGTGCCGGATGACCGTGTCGGGATCGATGTGCTTGGGCAGCGGCATTTGCACGAGAATGCCGTGCACCGCCGCGTCACCATTCAGCTGCTCGATGAGCGTCAGCAACGCCGCCTGTGTCGTATCGGCCGGCAGACGAATCGTGCCACCGGCCATGCCCGCTTCGCGAGACGCCCTCTCCTTGGCGCCCACATAGGTCGCACTGGCGATATCGTCGCCCACGAGGACCACCGTGAGACCGGGCACGACACCACGTTCACGCAGCGCGGCCACAT
>CAMBRJ010000283.1 GCA_945870175.1 Gemmatimonas phototrophica | reverse complement strand
AAGCGCTGCGCGGCAAGCTCAATCCGCAACAGCCGCAGGCGTATCCGGAAGTCGGGCTGTGGCATCCGGCGCTGTCGAATCGCGGGATGACCGAGCGGCTGGAGGATCTGCCACGGCATCGTGCCGCCGACGTGGGCACGGTGGGTGTGCTCGTTGGTCGGTCGTATCTGCTGGCCGACAACGTGGCGCACTATGCGGCGGTCGTTCGGGCCCTGGAGGCCAAGGGTTTGCGCGTGGTGCCGGCCTTCGCCTCCGCACTCGATGCGCGGCCGGCCGTCGAGAAGTACTTCACGAACGGCCAGGGGCAGGCGACGATCGATGCCATGATTAATCTCACCGGCTTCTCGCTCGTGGGTGGGCCGGCGTACAACAACTCCGAGGCCGCGCAGGCGGTGCTGCGCGGGCTCGATGTCCCGTACATCACGCTGCAGACGCTCGAGTTCCAGACCATTCAGGAGTGGCGGAACGATGCGCGCGGCCTGAATCCGCTGCAGGCCACGCTGCAAATCGCCATTCCGGAACTGGATGGGGCCATTGTGCCAACCGTATTCGGTGGCAAGGGTGAGCCGCAACCCGGCAAGGCGGCGGCGTCGGAGCCGATTCCCGAGCGCATCGATCGCGTGGCCGAGCGCGTGTCGAAGCTGGTGGCGTTGCGTCGGAAGGATCGCGCGCAGCGGAAGATCGCGCTCATCCTGTTCAACTTCCCGCCCAATGCCGGCAACACCGGCAGCGCGGCGTATCTCGCGGTGTTCCCGTCCATGCAACGCGTGCTCGCGTCGCTCAAGGAACAGGGCTACACCGTCGACTTGCCGTCGAGCGCCGACGAGCTGCGGGAGCGCATCACGGGTGGCAATCGGGAGCGCTACGGCGCGCCCGCGAACGTGCACACCACGATCCGCACCGACGACCATGTGCGCCGCGAGCTGTACCTGTCCGAGATCGAGAAGACGTGGGGCCCCGCCCCGGGGCGTCAGCTGTCCGACGGACAGTCGATTCAGGTGATGGGCCTGCAACTCGGGAACGTGTTTATCGGCGTGCAGCCGTCGTTCGGGTGGGAAGGCGACCCCATGCGACTGCTCTTTGAGGGCGGATTCTCGCCGACGCATGCCTTCAGCGCGTTTTATCGGTGGTTGCGTGAGGACTATGCGGCCGATGCGATTCTGCACTTCGGCACGCACGGCGCGCTCGAATTTATGCCCGGCAAGCAATCGGGTCTCGACGACCGCTGCTGGCCCGATCGTCTGATCGGTGATGCGCCGAACGTGTATCTCTACGCGTCCAACAACTCGTCCGAAGGCACGCTGGCCAAACGCCGTGGCAACGCCACGTTGGTGTCGTATCTTACGCCGCCCGTGGCGAACGCTGGCTTGTATCGCGGCCTGCTCGATCTCAAGAGCACGCTGGATCGCTGGCGCGCGCTCGACCAGACGAAAGCCAGCGAGGCGTCGTCCTTGCGCGAGCTGATCCAACAGCAAGCGGCCGCCGTGGAGTTGGCCGACGCCGAGCCGGCGTGGACGGCGGGCGAAGCGGATGCACGGGTCACGACGCTGCGTGACCGGTTGCTGGAGCTCGAGTACGAACTGATCCCCATGGGTCTCCACGTCGTCGGGGAGCCGATGACGCCCGATGCGCGGGCCGGTGTACTGGTGGAGATGGCACGCTCCGGTCGCCCGGAGTTGGAGCTACCGCCGATCGGCGACACGATCGTAGCTGGTGTGAGTGCGCGCGCGGCCTCGGACGACACGTTGCAGCTGGTCGAGCAGGTGGTGCGCGCCACGGTGCGCTCGCTCGTCGATGGCAAGGACGTACGCACGGCGATGCGCGCGGCGATCGGCGCCGCCAGGGAGCAGGGGCTGCGCATCGCCGACGAGCGGGCGCTGCAGCAACACCTCGAGGCGTTGCGCGGATTCGATGCCTCGCTCAGCGAGGATCGCGAAGTGGCCGGCATTCTCCGCGCGCTCGATGCCCGGTATGTGTCGCCGGCGCCCGGCGGTGACTTGCTGCGTAATCCGCAAGTGCTGCCCACGGGACGCAATATCTACGGCTTCGATCCGTATCGGGTGCCGAGTGCCGTGGCCATGCTCGAAGGTCGCGTGCGCGCGGAGCAGCTGTTGGCGCGCTATGTCGCGGACAACGGGGCGCTGCCGGAGTCGGTGGCCGTCGTGCTCTGGGGCACCGATAACATGAAGAGCGAGGGCACCCCGCTGGCGCAGGTGATGTCGCTCATGGGGGTCGTGCCGCGCTTCGACGCCGTCGGCCGACTCACGGGCGCGCGACTGCTGCCGCTCACGTCACTCGGGCGTCCGCGCGTCGACGTCGTGGTGACGCTGTCCGGCATCTTCCGCGACCTGTTGCCGTTGCAGGTGAGACTCTTGGCCGAGGCCGCGCTGATCTGTGCGCAGGCCGACGAAGACCCGTCGCAGAACTTCATTCGCAAGCACGCGCTGGAGACGATGCGGGACACGGGATGTGATCTCGCCACCGCGGCGCTCCGCGTCTTTTCCAACGCTGATGGGGCGTACGGCTCGAACGTCAACCTGCTCATCGACACCGGTAAGTGGGAGAAGGAAGACGAGTTGGCCGATCTGTTCGTGCAGCGAAAGGGTTTCGCCTATGGCACCGACGGACGTCCGTCGTGCCAGCCGGCGCTGATGAAACGGGCGTTGGGCCAAGCCACCCTGTCCTTCCAGGGCCTCGACTCGGTCGACCTCGGCGCCACCGACATCGATCAGTACGTCGAGTCGTTGGGCGGGATGACCCGTGTGATCGCGCAGCAGCGTGGCGGTGAGGCGCCGGCGGTGTATGTGGGCGACTACAACAACGCGCAGGGCAAGGTGCGCACGCTGACCGAGCAAGTGGAACTCGAGTCGCGCACCAAGCTGCTCAATCCGCGGTGGTACGAGAGTCAGCTCGAGTACGGCTACGAAGGCGCGCGGAATATCGCGGGACACGTCATCACAACGTTTGGATGGTCGGCCACCGGCGGGACGGGTGCCGTGCCGGAGTGGGTGTACGCGGAAGCGACGAAGACGTTTGTGCTCGACGATGCCATGCGCGAGCGCCTCGCGCAGGCCAATCCGGATGCCGCGTCGGGGCTTGCCCAACGTCTGTTGGAAGCGAACGACCGCGGGTTCTGGTCCCCCGATGAAGCGACGCTCGAGGCGCTGCGCACTGCGGCAGCGGACCTCGAAGACCGTCTGGAGGGGGTGTACGCATGATCTGCCATACGACCGGAGCAACACGATGACCGCAACACGACTGCCAATTCTCGATGCCGTCGGTGATGGTGAGGGGAGCCTTCAGGTGCACCTCGACGAGAACGCCAAGATCGACGGCGCACTCGTTATCGCCGTGTACGGCAAGGGAGGCATCGGCAAGAGCACGACCTCCTCGAATCTGTCGGCCGCCTTCTCGCGGCTGGGCAAGCGCGTGCTGCAGATCGGCTGCGATCCGAAACACGATTCGACGTTCACGCTCACCAAAAGGATGGTGCCGACGGTGATCGACGTACTCGAATCGGTCGACTTCCATTCCGAAGAACTGCGCCCCGAAGACTTTATGTTCGAGGGGTACAACGGGGTGCAATGTATCGAGGCCGGCGGTCCGCCGGCGGGCACCGGCTGTGGTGGCTACGTGACGGGACAGACGGTGAAGTTGCTGAAGGAGCACCACCTGCTGGAAGACACCGACATCGTCATCTTCGATGTCCTTGGCGACGTCGTGTGCGGTGGCTTTGCCGCGCCGTTGCAGCATGCGCACTACTGCCTGATCGTCACCGCCAACGATTTCGATTCGATCTTCGCCATGAACCGCATCATTGCGGCGATCCAGGCCAAGTCGAAGAACTACAAGGTGCGTCTCGGTGGCGTAGTCGCCAACCGCTCGAAGGACACCAACGAGATCGACCGCTTCAACGCGGCCGTGGGCCTGAAGACGATGGCCCATTTTCAGGATATCGACGCCATTCGTCGCAGTCGCTTGAAGAAGTGCACGATTTTCGAGATGGAAGATTCACCGGAAGTGATCGCGGCTCAGGAGCAATACATGCTGCTCGCCTCGCGCATGCTCGATGACGTGGTCCCGTTGCCGGCGAATCCCCTCAAGGATCGCGAAATCTTCGACCTGTTGGGCGTGGACTGATGGCCACGCGTATCACTCCTGAAGTTTCCACGAATCCGGGTCCGTCGTTCGACGGAACGTCGCCTGGGGGTTCGCACGCCACATCGGTGTCGTACCTCGAGCGGCGGGCCTGGATCGGGGAGTACTTCGACCGCACGGCCTCGGCCGCGTGGAAGACGCTCACGTCGGATGCGCCCGTATCGCGCATCCGCGCGACCGTGCGTGCGGGCCGTGATCAGATGCGAGAGACCCTCCTGCGGTGGGTGGCGCCCGACCTGCACGGCGTGCGGATTCTGGACGCGGGCTGCGGGACGGGGACGCTGGCGATCGATCTCGCGAAGCGCGGGGCGCAGGTGGTCGCGATCGACCTGTCGCCCACGCTGGTGGATCACGCGCGGGAACGCGCCGAGGCCGAAGAAGTGGAGATCGATTTCCGATCGGGGGATATGCTCGATCCCGCCTTGGGCGAGTTCGACCATGTGGTCGCGATGGACTCCCTGATTCACTACGACTTGCCGGACTTGGTGGCCGCCCTCGGCGCGCTGGCGCCGCGGGTCCG
>CAMBRJ010000282.1 GCA_945870175.1 Gemmatimonas phototrophica | reverse complement strand
CGAAGACGATGTGCGCATTCAGGGCATCGTGGTCGGCGTACTGCGCCGCTACTGACCGCGCGGCCCGACTACCGTCGGGTCGCGTTGGACGCCACACGCAGGCGCTGGAGCGCGGCGAGGCCGACTCCGGCGGCCATCGCTTGTCGCGTGAGGTCGACTGCGTCGGCATAGCTCCCCTCATCACGACTCACGTACACGGCGGCCGCGGCGTTGAGCAGGACGGCCGCCTGCGCCCCCACGGAGCCGCCGCCACCAAGCACGTCTTCGATCAGGGTGGCGTTGTGCGCGGGATCGCCCCCAACCAAGTCGTCCAGCGAAATCCCCGACACGCCATGCGCGGCCGGGTCAATCGTCCACGACGCCGTGCGGCCCGCTCGCACTTCTATCACATGGGTCGGGCCAAGGGGCGAGATTTCGTCTAATCCCGGCTCCCCGTGCACGACCATCGCCCGGACCGTTCCCAACTCGGACAGGGCATCGGCGAGCAATTCGAGACGGGCGCGCTCGGCGACGCCCACCACCTGACGCCCGGCGCGCGCCGGGTTGGCAAGCGGACCGACAATGTTCATCACCGTCGGCACCGCCAATTCTCGGCGTACGGGGCCCACGTGGCGGAGCGCGGGATGCATGAGCGGCGCGAACATGAACACGATACCGGCGTCAGCGAGCGTGGCCGCCATCGCCGGCGGGGTGGTATCGATCAAGACCCCCAGCGCCTCGAGCACATCGGCACTCCCCGAACGCGACGTGAATGACCGGTTCCCGTGCTTCGCGACCCGCACCCCCATGCCGGCGGCCACCAGCGCCGCGGCCGTCGAGATGTTGAACGTTGTCAGCGCGCCGCCACCGGTGCCGCACGTATCGACCAATTCTTCGGGGCGATCAGCTGACAGCACGATCATCGCTTCGCGGAGCGCCTCGACCACCCCGGCCACCTCGGCGGGAGTTTCACCCTTGACCCGAAGCGCCATGAGGAGCGCGGCCACCTGCACCGGCGTGCCTTCCCCACGCATGATCACCCCGAACGCGCGCCGCACGCTCTCCGCATCGAGCGATTCATGGGCCGCCAGTCGGCGAATCGCCTGACTTAAGGACTCAGCGGACATTGATCGACTCGAGTAGGCGCTCTGGGAGCGCGTTCCGCGACAGGATGAGCGAAATCACGAGACCCAGCAGTCGGACGCGTTCGACATCTTCGTCGGTATAGACACCGCGCTGCGCGCGATTCGTGAGGTTAAGCACACCGACCAGCTCGTCGTGATACACGAGAGGGAAGCTGATGAAGCTTCCCGTCGTGAAGTACTGGTCGCGGAGCAGCGGGTGTTGCGAGGCCTCGCGGACATCCTGAACCAGTAACGGTTCTCGCGCGGCGGCCACCCGGCCGGCGACGCCTTCGCCGATCCGGATACGCATGCCTTCCACGACGTTCGGCGCAATACCACGCGCGGCCGCGAGGTAGAGGTAGTCCGGCTCCGGCGCCCGCAGCATGAGTGAGCACCGCTGTGCTTGCATGTCATCGCCGACCAGCGCGAGCAAACCGTCCACCAGCTTCCGGGCGTCGGTGGTCTCGGCGTCGAGCGAGAGCGCGCGGTCCAGCAGATACAGCGTGCGTGTCCGCTGCCGAAGGGCTTCACCGCGGCGGTGCAGTTCCACATGCGCCTGCTCAAGTTGCCCCACGGCGGACGTCAGCTGCTGATCCGCGAGTTCGGCACGGCGGAGGGCCCGTCGGGCCTCTTCGCCGGATCGCGCGGAGTCGGCCTGAATCGCGATGGCCTCGGCCGGATTCATCGCCGTGATGTGTCGCGGCGTGTTGCGGACCTCACGGAGCTCCGTCTCCAAGGCCGTCAACTTCCGGACGTACTCCCCGTGCACGCGCTGCGTGACGTCCTCGAGCGTCCGCACGGCTTCTTCACGGGCATCCCGTTCAGCGAGGCGTACAAAGGCCTACTCGAACAGCGCGACGGCCGGTGCCAGCCGCTCCGTGGTTCGGGTGCCGAAGATCTTGCGCGGTTCATGGAGCGCCAGGACGGCGCCCAGCAGTCCTTCCACCTTCAGCCCACGGACCGCCAGGATCCCCCCGTCAAGTGCGGTCGTAAAGCCGCACAGCCGCGCGTAGTCGGCCGACCGGTCGCTGACATCGACGAAGGGTCCACCCGCCAAGATCTTGGCGCGAGCGGCCTCTGGGAGATGATCAAAGGTCGTCTCCATCGACGTCCGGACGACCTGGGCGCCGACCGGCGAGAGCCGGTCGCGGAGCATGTCCCGTCGGGCGTCGTACTGGAGCAGCGCGACGGATGCACCGCGGTCCAACTCGGCGAGGCACTCCCCCAACGCGATGAGGGCACCGTCGAGATCGGAACTGGCGGACAGCGCGTACGCCAGCGAGGCAAGTGAGCGAGGAGGCATGGCGAATGGAGGAAACGTCAGCGGGCGCGACAGCGCAATAGTCGAGCGCCTTTGAACTCGGATCAGTTGAAGCGAACGCGTGTGGTGCCTAGCTTCCCCCGGGTCATGGACCCGCGACCGATCCTCCTGGTAACGCAGTATGACGGGGGGCGCTTCGCCGGTTGGCAGCGTCAGCCCGTCGTCCGCACCGTGCAAGGCGACATGGAAGTGGCTCTCGCGCGGCTGTGCACGACTGCCATTCCGGCGATCGGCGCCGGCCGAACCGACGCCGGCGTTCACGCACACGGACAGGGGGTTGGCGTCCGGGTGCCCTCACGCTGGAATCCCGCCTCCCTCCGGCGTGCCATCAACGCCATTCTCCCCGACGACATCTGGGTCGCGGAGGCCCATCGGATGGTGCCGGATTTCCATCCCCGGCGGAGCGCCATCGCCCGTCGATACGATTATCTTATCGGGACGGATGAGGGAGCACGTTCCCCGTTCCGGCGGCGTTTCGAGTGGGCCGTCCGTCACCCGCTCGATCCGGCGGCATTGCAGGGCGAGGCCGACAGTGTGTTGGGCGAACACACGTTCCGTGCGTTTGCCGTCGCGAACACGGCGCCGGCTGACGATCACCACCGCTGCATCATTCAGCACGCTCGGTGGGTCGAGCGCGACGGCGGCTGGGTGTTCGAAGTGGCGGCAAACCGTTTTCTCCATCACATGGTGCGTTTTCTCGTCGGAACGATGGTCGAAGTAGCCCAGGGGCGGCGTCCGCGCGGTACGATCGCGCGGCTTCTCGTGGCACCCGACAATTCCGGCACCCCGGCCCCGGCCCCGGCCCACGGTCTGTCACTGCGCACAGTGACCTATCCTGCCGAGCTTTACGCCGATGTCGCGTGACACGGGAACTCCGCTAATGGTCCAGCGTTCCACGCTCACTATGCTGGTGGCGCTGACGCTGATCGGCTGTGAAGGGGCCAATCCCAACACGTCGAGCGCGCAGGCGCGCACGCTACCGCCTGCCCCCGCGAAGCCGGTCGGGCCGGTTCCCGCGCAGACCGTGGATGCGTCGCGCCGGACGGCGATCACGACCGCCGCCGAGCGCGTCGCGCCGGCCGTCGTGACCGTGCAGACCGAAACGGTGCAGAAGGTCCCGGTCGATTTCTTTGAATATTTCATGGGCGGGCGTACGGGCGAGCGCCGCAACGCCGGCATCGGCTCCGGTTTCATCGTGCGCAGCGACGGCATCATTGTGACCAATGCGCATGTGATCTCCGGCGCGACGAAAGTCTCGATCGGCCTGCGTGACGGCACCTCGTACGACGCGACCGTGGTGGGCATCGACGAAACGAACGACCTCGCGGTCGTGCGTATCAAGGCGAAGAATCTTCCGGTGGCACCACTGGGCAGTTCATCGACGTTGATCGTCGGCGAGTGGTCGATCGCGATCGGCAATCCCTTCGGCTTCGTTCTCGGCAACAGCGAGCCGAGTGTCTCGGTTGGTGTCGTGAGCGCGGTCGGTCGTAATCTCGCCGGACGCGGGGATGGCGGCGGCGTGTACGTGGACATGATCCAGACCGATGCGGCGATCAACCCCGGGAATTCCGGCGGCCCACTGGTGAACGCGTCGGGTGAAGTCGTTGGGGTGAACAGTTCGATCTATTCGCCGAGCGGCGGATCGGTGGGGCTCGGGTTCGCGATCCCGATTGATCGCACGAAGCGCATCGTGGAAGACCTGCTCGAGCATGGCGCCGTCCGTCAACCGTGGGTGGGTATTCGCTTGCAGACACCCGACGTGCAAAGCGCTCGCGAAGCCGCTGCCGTCGGCGCCATCGTGGCCCGCGTGGTGCCGGGCTCTCCAGCCGACCGTTCCGGGGTTCGCGCCGGGGATCAGGTCATCGAGGCCGGCACGCGGTTGGTCAAAAATCCGTTCGACTGGGAAGCGCGCTTGCTCGATCTGCGTGTCGGTGAGCTATTGCCCGTCACTGTACGTCGGGCCGGGAGCGAGCTTCGCTTCTCGCTCCGAGTCGCGGACGCGCCGGAGGTGAGTGCGCCCAAAGTCACCGTGCTCCGCGAACTGCAACTGGTGTCGCTCACGGATGTGATTCGCCAGGAACGCGGCGTCGCGTCGACTGCTGGCGCGCTGGTGTATCGCGTGTCCGATCGCATCCGCGACGAGATCGGGCTGCAGGACGGTGATGTGATCGTGCAGGTGGGACAGACGCGAGTGAATTCGGCCGAGGCGGCATCGGCCGCCATCGACCGGTATGGCGCTCGCGGTCCCGTGTACGTGGTA
>CAMBRJ010000281.1 GCA_945870175.1 Gemmatimonas phototrophica | reverse complement strand
TACATCCTCGGTCAAGCGCTCGGCAACTTGGCGATGGCCTACGATTCGGCGGCCATCGTCACCCCTGCCACGCCCAGCGACGAGGTTCCGGGGCTTTCGGGGTCGGCGCAGGTTGCCACCGCGGCCCTACAGATGCTCGACTCGGCCATCGCGATCGCGAGCTCGCCGGCGGCGACGACCGGCTCCAGCGGCTTCCCGCTCCCGACCACCTGGATCAGCGGCGTGGCCGTCACGCGTGACGATTTCGTGCGGCTCTCGCGTGCGTGCAAGGCGCGCATCCGGGCGGGTAACGCCCGCACGCCAGCCGCGCGCGCGGCCGTGGATTGGGCGGCGGTCATCGGGGATGCCACCAACGGCATCACCGCCGACTTCAAGGTCACACTGGGTGGCACCAGCGGCTGGTCGGCGAGCTATGATTTCAACCAGATGTACGTCACGGGTGGCTGGCATGCCGTGCCGTACTTCTACTACGGCATGGCCGACGTGTCCGGTTCGTACGACACGTGGCTCGCCACGGCCATCGGAACGCGCCGCGCCTTTGTCGTGATCACGCCCGATAAGCGGTGGCCGGTTGGCGCCACCCGTGCCGCGCAGCAGGCGGCCGGACCGACGGTGGCGCTTCCGACCGGCGTGTACATTCGCAACCGTCCCACCGGTGAAGACGTGCCCCTCGTCGGTCCGGGCGACTCGCAGTACGACCACCGCCGCTATGGCGCGCAGTGGCTCAACTCCGTGTCCGGCCAATACACCGAGATGTCCAAGACGGAAATGGACATGCTCGCGGCTGAAGGATACATCCGCACCGGCAACCTGCCGGCCGCCGCGGCGCTCGTGAACATCACGCGCGAGAAGAACGGCCTCGATGCGATTGGCAGCGTCGCCAGCGCCACCGCGGCGTACTCGACCAACCTCGCCACGTGCGTACCGCGCGTGCCGGTGGCGCCGAGCTTCACCAGCACGGCGTGTGGCAGCCTGCTCGAAGCCATGAAGTACGAGAAGCGCATGGAGTCGGCCTATACGGGCTACTTCGTCTGGTTCGCGGACAACCGTGGCTGGGGCGACCTCGTCGAAGGCACGCCGGTCGAGTGGCCGGTGCCGTATCAGGAAATGCAGGCCCGTCAAAAGGCGTACTACAACGGCACGAACCGCGCGCCGCGCGGGACGTACGGGTTCTGATGTCCGACGCACAGGCACTCTCTGCGCGCTCGCGATCGGGAACGATCGCGCAGCGGTCCGTGAGTGGCCTGTGTGCACTGGCGCTGGCGCTGCAGATCGGGTGTTTCTCCTACCTCCCGGTGCAGTCCACGCCGCCCCTTCCCGCCCAGCAGATCGGGGTCGTGATCAATGATCGCGGCCGCGTCCTGCTGGGTGACCGGGTCGGAGCCAGTGTCGACCGGATCGACGGCAAAGTCGTCAGCCGGCAAGAAGGGTCTATCGTGCTCGATGTTCATCGCGTGACTGATCTGCGCGGGAACACGGCCACCTGGACTGGTGAGCGGGTGTCAATTCCTGAGGACGCTATTCTCGGGTATCGCGCCCGCAAAGTCTCGAAGCTCAAGACGCTCCTGCTGGTTGGTGTCATCGCGCTCGCCATTCTCGGTACGCTCAGAAGTAGCTTGGACCTCTTTGGGGATCCGGCTACCGATCGTCCCGGCGACGGCCCGCAACAGTCCTGAGCGGTCGCGCACTCGCGCTATCGTCTCAATCACCGTTCCTATTTCGCTTCCTCTCGGAGTCCTTGCCTCATGCGGCTCTCCCGATTTGCACTTCTTGGCGTAGCAGTGTCGGCGATGGTCGGCTGCAGTGAGCCCAGCGATGGGCCCACCACGCCAAACATCCCGCCCTTGGCGTACGTGCGTTACATCAACGCCGTCCCCGACACGCTCGGCACCACGGTCCGCTTCATCGACCAGGTCGATTACTCGCCGATCTCCTGGGCCAACGTGCAGTTCCGTGGCCTCGGCCAGGGCAACTACCAGCCCACCGAGGCCAAGGCACGCAAGTTCCGCGTGTTTACGTATAGCGCCGACGTGTCGACGGCCGGCAACACGAACATCCTGGTGGACACCACCATCACGTTCGAAGCCGGGAAGTACTACACGCTGTTGCACCTCGGCTACGCCCGCGCCGGCTCCACGCCGAAGCAGCGTATCGTCGTGATCACCGACGCGCTCCCCGCTACGCCGGCCGGCATTGCCTTCCGCGCCATCCATGCGGGCCTCGACGTCGGGAATGTCGACATCTACACCACCGCCACGACCACGGAGGCCATCACTGGCACGCCGCTGCTTGCGAACGTGGCGTTGAACACGGCGTCGGCGTACCTCGCCCGTGCCACGGGAGCCTTTGCGGCCCGCGTGACGGCGCCAGGTTCGACCACCGCCGTCATCAGTGCGGCGGCACCGGCCGGCGCCGCTGGTAGTTCGTCCGTCGATCCGCTCGGTGGCGCCACGATCGCCGGCTCCATCATCACGGCGATCGCGTTCCCGGCCACGCCGGCGAACTCGGCCGGCGCCCGGTTTACCACGCCTGCCGTGGTGTACTACGTCGACAAGCAGCCGCCGCGTACCACGCCCAACCCGTAGTTATTACGGTTGTGCGTATGCACGGTAGAACGCCAACAGCGACCGCGACCGAGACGAAAGTCCCGCTCGCGGTCGCTGTGCGTTGGGCCATACTGTTCGCGCTGCTCAGTCTGCCGCCTAGCCTGCAGGCCCAAGTGCTTCGGGGCACGGCGCGGCTGGTCGGCGATGATCGGCCGCTCGATCAGGCCCGTGTCATGGCGCTGCTCCGCGACGGCCGTTCCGTCGGCAGCACCGTCACCGACAACAAGGGCCGCTTTCAGTTCCGGATCAACGCCGATGGGCGGCCCTTCACGATTTCGATCACGCGCATCGGCATGCAGCCGACGCTGTCCGAAGAACTCACGATCGGCACGGCCGACACGCTCGACGTCAACTTCAGCGTGGTGGAAACGGGCATCCGCACCGACACGGTGCGGGTGACGTCCAGCCCGTCGATCAATGACCTCCGGCTCACCGAAGCGCGTCGCCGCGGCTGGCGCGTGTTCCCGCCAGCGGACGTCGAAAAGCTCCGTGAACGATCGAATTCGTTCGAGGACCTGCTGCGCTCAAGCGGCTATCCGGGATTTGTCGTCCCCAGTCGGCGCGATGATTGCATTCGCTCCACGCGATACAATCGCTGCCTCACCATCGTGATCGACGGCGTTCCGCTCACTGGCAGCTATCCCAATATCAATCCGCGCGACATCTACTTTTTCGCGCTGCTGGGCAAGACGGAGGCGGCCGTACAGTTCGGCGATCGTACGCCCTGGGGCGCCATCGTCATCTACACGCGAGCCAAAGGCGATCGGTAACACGCCGTCAGGACGCCGGTAGCGGCGACATCCTGCGCAGGTCAAGTTACCGCATGCTTCGATCCATCCGACTTCTCGTGCTCGCGGCGCTGTTCGTCAGCGCCCCGCCCGTTCTCCGGGCTCAGCTCCCGGCCGCCGACGCATCGCGCATGCCGCCGCCGGGCTGGGTGGGCTCCCCGAAGCAGTATGACGCGATCAAGACGTCCACCGACCTCATGATCCCCACGCGCGACGGCAAGCGCATGGCCACCGACGTATACCGGCCCGCGCGCAACGGCGTGCCCGTGGCGCAGCCGCTCCCCGTGCTCCTCAATCGCACGCCGTACAACAAAGCGGCGCTCGCCGAGCTGGCCGTGTGGTACGCGGAGCGCGGCTACGTGGTGGCGCTGCAGGACACGCGCGGCCGCTACAAGTCCGAAGGCACGTTTTCAAAAGTGCAGCCGGCCGACGCCACCGATGGGTACGACGTCATCGAATGGCTCGCCAAACAGCCGTACGCGAACGGCATCGTAGGCATGTGGGGCACCTCCTTCTCGGCGCACACCGAAGCCGGCGCGGCGCAATACAACCCGCCGTCGCTCAAGTCGATGGTGCTGAACATGGGCGGCCTCGCCAACGGCTGGGACCACGGCGTGCGCTATCGCGGCACCTACGAAATGGGGCGTCAGCTCACGTGGGCGTGGAGCCAGCTGCTGGCCGACGCGCGCTCCCCCGACGTGAAGGCGCTGCTCACGAAGGAAAAAGTCGAAGACTGGTACAGCGTGCAGCCCATGCGCCGCGGGCTCAATCCACTGTCGGTCGATTCGCAATATGAAGGCTGGTATTTCGACTTCTTCGAGCACGCCGACTACGACGCCTACTGGAAGGACCCCATGCTCGCGTGGGATGAACACTACGGCGAAACATCCGATATCCCCATGATGCACGTGGGCGGATGGTACGACATCTTCACCGCCGGCACATTCAAGAACTTCACCGAACTGCGCAAGATCAAGAAGACGCCGCAGCGCATCGTGATCGGTCCGTGGACACATGGTGGCAACAATCGCAGCTTCGCCGGCGATGTGGCCTATGGCGACAGCGCCGCGATTTTGGATTTTCTCACCGACTTTCACCTGCGCTGGTTCGACCATCATCTCAAGGGCGTCGCCAACGGCGTGGAGAAAGACCCGGCCGTACGGGTGTTCGTGATGGGCACGGGCAACGGACGTAAAGACGCCAACGGGCGTCTGCTGCACGGCGGGTATTGGCGCACCAGCGACGCCTGGCCCGTGACGGACACGCGCCTCGTGCCGTACTACTTTCAGCCCGATGGATCACTGCGCACCACG
>CAMBRJ010000280.1 GCA_945870175.1 Gemmatimonas phototrophica | reverse complement strand
TGCGGAGCTCTCCGGCCCGTGTCGGTCCTGTCATTTACTCCATGATCAACGTACTCGACCAGTTCACGGATGCGCTTGGTGCACCGTTACGCGACTCCAGTCGCGGTCGCCTCGCCGCCCTGCTGGCCGACCCACGCGCCTCGACGTGGGAGGATGCCCACGGCGTCGTGATCAACGCGCAGGGGCTCACGCTCTGGCAAGCGTGGATCGCCATCGACACCACCGCGCCGCACTCCGGACGACACGTGGCGCTCGACCTGTTCGACCATGTGATCGTGTTGCGGGAGTGGGATCGCATTCCCGACGACGCGATGTTGGCCCGTGTGATCGCGTTCGCGTTGAGCCCCGACCACGCCGACTGACGCCGACTGACGACGCGGACGGATTCGGATGTAGCTTTCGGTATGCGAATCACCGTGTTGCTGGGCGGCGTCTCCGCCGAACGAGAGGTGTCCTTGTCATCGGGGCTGCGGATCGCCGTCGCGCTCCGCGAGAAGGGCCACGACGTGATCTGTCTCGACCCCGCGGAAGGCGTGCTCACCCGCGAGACGGAGCGCGCCCTGTTGGCCGCGGGGGTGGGGAGTGCTCCCCCGTCGCTCGATAAGTTGGCCGGGTTATCGTCGCCGTCGCTGTCGCCCGCGCTGGGCACGAGCCCCGAGATCATCGACGCCGAGTGCGTGTTCTTGGCGCTCCATGGCGGTCAGGGCGAAGACGGTACCGTGCAGGCGCTGCTCGACCTCGTGGGCGTGCCGTACACCGGCAGCGGGCACCTGGCGAGCGCGCTGGCCATGGACAAGCATCTCACCAAGGTCGTGCTGCGCGCCGCTGGGGTGGCCACCGCCGATTGGATGATGGCGCCGGCCGATGGCGAGATGGACGCCGAGGAGGTCGGGCGTCAGCTGGACTGGCCGGTGGTCGTGAAGCCGTCGAAGCAGGGGAGCACGGTTGGGCTGTCGATCGTACGCGAGCCGGGCGAGCTGGCGGCGGCGGTGACCGAGGCCTTCAAGTACGACGACGAGGTGATGGTCGAGCGGTTCGTGCCGGGGCAGGAGCTCACGGTGGGCATTCTGGGCGACGTGGTGCTGCCGACGATCGAAATCGTGCCGGTGAAGGAGCTGTACGACTACGAGTGCAAGTACACGCCGGGGATGGCGAAGGAGTTCGTCGCCGAACTGTCTCCCGAAATCGAGGCCACGCTGGCGGATCAGGCCACGAAGGCGTTCGTGGCGCTCAAGTTGGGCGGGTATGCGCGGATCGACTTCCGGCTGGACCCCCACGGGCAGCCGTGGTGTCTCGAGGCCAACACGTTGCCCGGGATGACGCCAACCAGTCTCATCCCACAAGCGGCGGCCGCCGCCGGTGTCTTGTTTCCCGATCTGTGTGAGCGCATCGTGCAACTGGCGCTCACGAACCGGGATCGGCGACGGAGCTAAGTCCGTTCTTCCCGTAGCTCTTTACCGCGTCTTTTCGCGTCCTGTCATGGCCTACGTCACGTACGACGATTTCGATCAGCCCCGTAACCCATCGGCCGTGTACTGGCTGATCGGGTTGTGCGTGGGCGTGTACTTCGTGCAGGCGACGTTGGTTGGCGATGCGAACATGGCGAACTGGTTTGGGTATTCGGCCGGCGATCTCGCCTCGCGTTCGTTGTGGACGATTGGCACGTACATGTTCGTGCATGGCGGCATGATGCATCTGCTGCTGAACATGTGGACGTTGTGGTTGTTCGGGCCGCGCGTGGAGCAGGCGTGGGGGAGCAGTACGTTCGTGTGGTACTACCTGTGGTGCGGCGTTGGCGGCTGGGCGTTTCACTACATGTTCCAGCGGAGCGGCGGCACGTTGGTCGGTGCCTCGGCGGCGATCCTTGGTATCGCGGTGGCGTATGCGTCGCGGTGGCCGGACGATGAAGTGCTGTTTTTCGGCGTCGTGCCGATGAAGGTGAAGTGGCTGGTCGTGTTCATGGCGCTGATCAACATCACGATGGCGGTGGTGAATTCGGGCAGCCTTGGCGGCACGGCGTACGCGGCGCACCTCGGCGGCCTGTTGGCGGGGTGGGTGTATCTCCGAGCGCCGGGTGCGGCCAGTTTGGGGCGTTTCCGCGATCGCATTGCGTCGGCGCCGGACTACGGCGACGACGCGCCGCGTGCGGTCCCCAAGTCGTCGCGTCCGCGGGAGCGGGAAGTCGACGACATCGTGGCGCAGAGTAAGGCGGCCGTGTCGCGGGAGCGTCCGGACCCACGTCCGGAATTGCGTCCCGCGCCGCGTCCCGGTTTGACGGCGGTGGCGCCGCAGCCGAGCACGGCCTTGGATATGGTACTGGACAAGATTGCGGCTGACGGGATGTCGAGTTTGACGCAGGCGGAGCGGATGCTGCTGGACGAATGGTCGAAGCGTCTTCGCGACCTCACCTGACCGGTGTGAGTTCGCGCATTACATTCGGGCATGCCCAAGCCTGAACTGCTCGAGACGTTTCCGAATCCCTACGGGGATCGCAAGTACGAAATTTTCATGGAGACGACGGAGTTCACGTCGCTCTGCCCCCTTGGTGGCATCGAGACCGATGCGGCCGAGTTGAAGCTGCTGGAAGGCGGCGCGCCGGATTTCGCCACGATCCGCATCACGTATCAACCGGCCGAGGTGTGTCTCGAGCTGAAGAGCCTGAAGCTGTACTTCTGGAGCTTCCGAAACGACGGCATTTTCTACGAGCGGGCGGTAAACCGCATCCTCGACGATCTGGTAGCGGCGTGTAACCCGCACACGATGACGGTGGTGGGGGATTTCAACGTGCGTGGCGGGTTGAAGAGCATCATCACGGCGACGGCCACGAAGCCGGTGTGAGTGGGGTGGCGGGGGAGCGCTTGCGGAATGCCCCCTGCCATCGTTAGCCTGAGGGTCTGTTTGTGGTTTGGCTAGGTAGCTCAGTTGGTAGAGCAGCGGACTGAAAATCCGCGTGTCGGGGGTTCGATTCCCTCCCTAGCCACTGGAAGTCGTTAAAAGACAACGGCCTGCCTCGATTCGATCGAGGCAGGCCGTTTTGCTTTGGGTAATTCCTGTGTAATCGCCGGAGATCACGCACCACCGGACGGCGCGGCTCATTGGTCCCCGCCTGCATCGCTCCCCCCACGGTCACCGCCGTTCCCACGGCCCTCGAGTCGCACGAACACGTCAGCGGGCACGCCGCCGCCCGCCAGTCGGTGCTTACGCGGTCGGTGATCGCGCCCTATGCTCGACGGATAGTCGACCAGCCCCGATTGAAATTCCTATCCCCATAGGGAGATACTTCGAATGGTGGTTGGATTTCCTCTCCTTCCATCTGCGTTCCTCCGTAACCCAATAGGGATACCCTCACCGTGATGAAGAAAAGCCTGATTTCCGCAGCGGCCGCCGTCCTCGCCGCCCTGCTCGCCAGCGCCTGCTCTAAGGCACCGGATGTACCCGTGCCCGTGGTCGTCGTGCGCGCACCGATCACGGTGGCCGAGGTCAACGCGGCCCAGCAGGGCTGGTGCGACGCGCTGATCAGTATCGCTAAGGCGCATGCCGAGGGCGGCGACTACAAAACCATCGCCACCACCGTGCTGTCAAATGTCTACAATTACGACAACGGCATCGTGCTGTTCAACCCGACCCTGTCCTTCGGCGCGCAGACCTTCCGGCTCGACAAGGAGGGCGCCGCGGCCTACTTCATCGGCGGCAACCCCAAGTTTCCCAATGACAGCGGCTTCGCGCTCAAGCCCTGGGTCAATTGCAGCTACACCAATGCCGGCAATAACGCAGGTGTGCTAATCGAGGGTGAGACCGCCATGACCATGGGTAATGTGACCCTGATCGACGCCAAGGGCGCGCAGACCACGGTGGACAAGTTCTTCGCTTTCAAGCGCGGCGCAGACGGCAAGCTCAAGATCATCGTCCACAAGTCGTCGCTGCCGTTCGCACCGACCTGATACACGGGCCTGATCTCAAATAAAAAGCCTTGAGGTATTTCGGAGCGAAGACTGAAAATCCGCGTGTCGGGGGTTCGATTCCCTCCCTAGCCACTGGAAGTTGTTGATAAACAACGACTTGTAAAATATTGAGATTTCACAGACCGTACTACATGCGTACTACATGAGGGGGGACCAGCAATGGTCTCCCCTCTGTCGTTTGTCCCCTGGGGTCGATGTAGTACACGATGTACTACACACACCTTGGGTGGATCCGAGTGTCGGAGGGGATCCGGAGATTTCGGATTCCAACGTGTGTCGGGGGGTTGGTCAAACAAAATGTGGATGCACACGAACACGCACGAGAAAAGGCGCGTTGGCACGAGCGCTACATCACCGGTGACAGTGCCACTTCCGTGAACGCCGTGCGGTGGCGCCAGAGTACGAACAACGATCCCACGGAGAGGATGATGCTCGCCCATCCCCACATGGCGAGGGGGGATTGGGCGACCACCAACGCCCCACCGATCACGACGAACGAGATCAACCGCGCCGACTCGAGGGGCCACGTCCACTTGGCGCGTTCGAAGATGCCGGCCACGCCAACGAGGGAGACCACGACCAGGAAGGCCATGGCGGCGGCTTCCTGTTTGGGGAGGGTTGCTGCGTTGCGCAGCAACGCCACCGCCGCGCTGGTGGCGAGTACGAACTGCAACAATCCATAGCCGGCCAGCGGCCGCGGGACTGGTGGATCGAACTTCTGCACGCTGTGCACGGACACGGCCGCTGGCATGAT
>CAMBRJ010000279.1 GCA_945870175.1 Gemmatimonas phototrophica | reverse complement strand
GAAGGTCGCTACAAGTCGTCGCTGGCCAACGAGTCACGGCAGCTCGCCCATCTCACCCTCGCGCGCCCGGGGTGGCGCCGTCGTTATTTCGATGGCCTGCGCCGCCTGCGCCACGGCGCCCGTAGTGTGCGTCGGGTGTTCGGATTCCGCCGCGCCGTGCGCATCATGGGATCGGTGACGGAGCAGGCGTCGTGACCGGATTGTTGAAATCGGCGGCCTTCGATTTGCTGACTCATCCGTGGTTCGGTCGGTTCCTGTCGCTTGGCGGGGGGCCGCGCTGCGTCGTGCTCATGCTGCATCGATTTCGGTCGGCCGATCGCAGCGTGGGCGGTCACGACCCCGCGAAACTGCGTCACCTGCTCGCCGGACTACGCCGCAGCAAGATCGCCCTGATCGATGTGGCGCAGGCGATCACAGCCATGGGCGATGCCGGCACGCGGGCCTCGCTTCCCCGTCGCTCGGTCGCCTTTACCATCGACGATGGATACGCCGATCTGGTCGAAATTGGCGAGCCCGTGTTCGCCGAGTTCGATTGTCCGGTTACCGGCTTTGTGGTACCGGGTGTGATCGATGGCGAGTGCTGGTTCTGGTGGGATCAGATCGACTGGATCATGCGGCAAACCACGGCCTCGTCGTTGCTGCTGGAGCTGCAGGGGCATCCGGTCACCCTGCAGTGGTCCGATGCCCGTTCGCGCCACGTCGAAAAGAATCGGTTGATCGAGCGCCTCAAGGACATCGATCACGGCGCGCTGCTCGCGTTCGTGACCGAACTCGCGCGGGTGGCTGAGGTGCCGATTGCCATCGCCGCACCATCGAGATACCGCGTACTGGGCTGGGATGAACTGCGGGCCGCCGAGTCGCGCGGCATGCGCTTCGGCGCACACAGCATGACGCATCCGATTTTGAGCCAGTGCACGGCGGCACAGTCGGCGTACGAAATCGGGGAATCCGTGCGGCGGGTACGCCATGAGTTGGCGCATCCGCAAGCAATCTTTTGCTATCCTAACGGACGATCGAGCGATTACGGAATGCGGGAAATGGCGGCGGTCAGTGCTGCCGGCATGACCTCGGCGCTCACGACGTTGCCACGCGTGCTGTGCAGGCGTGACGCGCCAATGGCCGATCCGGACTGGCGCTTCGCCGCACCACGCTACCCATACGTAGAGCACCTCGGTACGGTTGCCCGCTTCTTCCTGCGTTGAGTGCAATCCCATGGTGGCGAGGTGGCGACAACGAGCGCGCGCGTAAGCGTGTGTACCCTCCCATGACCGAGTTCAGGCTCGCGATCGGCGTCGAGGCGCGACTCGCCATCGGCCCGCAGTGGGACGTGCTCTATGCGCGCTCGGGGTGTGTGGCACCGTCGATGACGGGCGCCGCGTTGCGCGCCTTCTTCGACCACCGGCTGCGCCGGGGCCGTCGTGCGGTCGTGCTGCTGGCCACGGAAGCGGGGGGACTGGTTGGTGGGCTTGCCTTGGTGGCCTCGGAACCGTCGTGGCGCCTCCGTCACCCGCAGGCCTGGGCGGTTGGCGATATCGAGGCGCATCCGGCGGATGCCCTGCTCGATCCCCTTGCCTCGCCCACGCTGCTGGGCGACATGCTCGCGTTCTTGCTCGCCTCCGATCGGCCGCTGTTTTCGGTGGCGCTTCGACGCGTGCTCGATGCCTCGCCGGCGCTCGAACTCCCCGTCGGGCACCGGGCGTTTCGTCGCCGGATTCAGAGCGCTGGGCGAGGCTCGTACCTCGAGGTGCCGCGTGATGCCGATGCGCTGATGGCATCGCTCTCGGGCAACTTCCGAAAGAATCTGCGAAAGCAGTTGGCCCGACTGGCTGAGCTACCGGAGGTGTCGTGGCAATTTCTGCGTGCCGACCAGTGCCAACCGCACCATCTGGAAGCGCTGTTTGCGCTTGAAGCGGCCGGATGGAAGGGTCGGGACCGCACGGCGATCGCCTGCAGCGCTCGTGACACGAGGTACTACCGTGATCTGGCCGCCGGTCTGTCGGAGAGCGGGTATCTGGAGCTCCACTTTTTGCGAACGCAGGACACCGTGCTGGCGGCGCACTTGGCCGTCCGCGTCGGCCACACCCTCACGCTCCTCAAGATTGCCTACAATGAGGACTATGCGGCGATTGCACCGGGGAACATGCTGTTGCTTGAGCTGCTCCGGCGAGAATCGGCCTCGCAGGAGTCACGCCGCATCGACTGCGTCACGGACATGCCTTGGCACGCCAACTGGAAGATGGCCACGCGCGATTACCGCACCTTTGTGGTGTATCCGCGGCGGTTCGTGTCGACCGCATTCGGGTTCGTACCGGATCTCGCGGGGGATGCCCTCCGGCGGAGTCCGACGGTGCGCAACCTTTTGCGCGCGGTGCAGCGCGCGGTGCGCCGAGAGTCACGGACCACCGCGCACCCGAGCGCGTCGGAGTTCGCGCCGTAACGGTGGGTGTCGCGCTGCCACAATGCTGTGGCGGGAATCCATCAGCCTCGGGTGACGAGCCCGAGAGTGGTCACTCCGGGACAACCTGGTAAGTGCTTTGTTTGCAATACGTTAACAGGGTATTCCGGGCGGTTCTGCCAATCGCAGTGAGCGGTCCGCTCTGGCACGCTGATTGCTTCTTCAGTGTCCGGACCCCCGATAAACTCCGTCACTCCAATCCATCGACACAATGCGAATCGTCCGCAACCTCCTCTCCCTCTGCGTTGCCGCGGCTGTTTCCATGCCAGTCGTCGCCAGCGCCCAGCCCAGCATGATCGACACGCAGGGCTGGCTCGACTTCCGTGGCAAGACTCCCAGTGACTTCGGTGGTGCCTTGAGTGGCGCTTCCGTCGGACCGTACCGGGCCGGCTTCTCGAACGTCAGCATGCCGGCCGCCATGGCCGCCACCGAGTTCGATGTGTTCTGCATCGACTGGCTCAGCGGTCTGGGTGACTCCAAGGTCAACGTGCTCACGCTCGGCGCCGCGTCCACTGACGCTGGCTTGGTCGCCAAGTTTGCTCCGGCCGCCGGTACCGGCGTGACGCTCGCCAAGCTGCAGCAGGCCGCGTGGCTCACGCAGCAGTTCGACGGCAACGGCATGAACTGGAAGAACGTGCATCAGGCCATCTGGAGCCTGTTCGTTCCGGTCGGCGGCGGAAACCCGGCGTTCCCGGCGCTCACGGTCGGCGCCACCAACTACGTGGCCTCCTCTGAAGCGGCGGTGTTGGGCGGCTTCACCGGTGAGCAGTTCCGCGTCATGCTCGCGGTTAACGAACAGGGTGTCTTCAACCCGAACAATCAGGTCGTGATCGTCGAGCTCCCCGAGCCGGCCAACGTGCTGCTCCTCGGTACGGCGCTCTTCTCCCTCGTGTTCTTCGCCCGCCGCAAGTCTCAGGGTCAGGCGTAAGACTCACTGTTCGAGCAATGCCGGCCTTCGGGCCGGCACCAATCCCCTCGGCGACCTCGGTCGCCGAGGGGATTGGCGCGTCCGCGACGTGACCTGCGCATCGTACCGTCCGTCGTGCAGGTGAAGGGCTGCATCGTCGCCGCTCGCCACCTCTGTTGCGCTCTGATTCGATGATTCGAAGGACCTCACATGACGTTCCTCCCCACCGCGTGACCGCTCTCGTGCACGAGCCCGTGGGCGGCTCACGAGAGCTTCTCGGTGCCAGAAGTGTGGCGACCCTGAGCGCGCTGGCTCTGGTGCTGCTGGCGTATTCCGGCAGCTGGCGACGCTTTCCGTTGGTGTGGATGGACAACCGCAGCTATTGCTTTCTGGCGGCGGGATTCTGCGTCTGGATGCTCTGGCAGCAGCGCGATCGCCTCACATACGAACGCGGCGAGGTGAACGTCGGGCTCACGCTGCTGCTCGCGGGGCTCTCGCTCGCCTGGTTCGCGGCGATTGTGGTGAATGTGCAGCTCGCGCATATGGCCGCGCTGCCAGTGCTCCTGCTGGTGTGGACGGGGGTCGTGTTGGGGCCCACTGCGTTGCAGCGCACACGCCCCATCGCGCTGATCTCCCTGCTCGCGGTGCCGGTCTGGGAGCTCCTGAACGGGCCGCTGCAGTGGATGACGGCGCTCGTGAATGGCCGCCTCGTGCGCATGGCATCGCTCAGCGCCGTCGTAGACGGCAATCAGATCCGGTTCCCCTTCGGAACCATCGAAGTGGCCGAATCGTGCTCCGGGCTCAGCTACTTCATGACCGCGCTCACGATTTCGACGGTGTACGGCCACACGTCGCTGCGCCATCCGCGGGCCAGAGCCGTGGCGATTGCTGTTGCCGTATCGCTGGCGATCGTGGGGAACTGGTTTCGGGTGTTCGGACTCGTGCTGGTCGGTTCCAACACTCGCATGCAGTCGCCGCTCATGAATGAGCACGCGACCTACGGATGGGTGATCTTCTGCATCACGTTGGCCGGCTTTTTCGCTGCGACACGACGCATCGAGCGCTTTGATGCGGGGTTGGGGCCCGAGCCCCGCATGGCGTCGGCGCATGCCGACGCGCGTGACGACGCCACGGGACCCGAGATCGCCGCGCACACCCCGCGCACGCGTCTGGCGGTGGCAACGGCAGTCGCCCTGCTCGGTCCGATTCTCTATGTCTCGCTGCAGGCGCTCCCGTTTGCGCCGGCATCCGAAGGGCGCGCCGCGGGCATTTATGGCGATGCATCCTGGACGTCAGCCGCGCCTCCGGCGGATACTGGCGGCGCTCCGCTGTGGGTGCCGGCCTATCGAGGGGCAAGC
>CAMBRJ010000278.1 GCA_945870175.1 Gemmatimonas phototrophica | reverse complement strand
CCGACGCCACCGGGCCGAACAACTCTTCCCGTGCGGCCGGGGCATGGTCGGGAATATCCACGAGCACCGTGGGAGGATAGAAGAATCCGGCCAGTCCGTCGGTGGAGCCACCCAAGAGGACGCGCGCACCGGCCGCGATCGACTCGCTCACCTGCCTCGCGAGGCCATCGCGAACACTCTCGGTGGCGATCGGCCCGATCTGTGTGGCTTCATCGCGCGGATCGACTACGCGCAACGTGCGCATGCCGCTCACGACGTGTTCAAGAAATGCGTCATACACGGCGTCGCACACAATGAACCGCTTCGCCGCGATGCACGACTGTCCCGAGTTCACGGTGCGCGCCGCCACCGCCTGCGTGGCCGCGAGGGCAATGTCGGCGTCGGGCAGTACGATGAACGGATCACTGCCGCCCAACTCGAGCACGACTTTCTTGAGATGCTGTCCGGCCACGGACGCCACGTGTCGACCGGCGCGATCGCTGCCGGTCAGCGTCACGCCCGCGATACGCTCGTCGGCGATGACGCTGTCGATCGCCTCCACTTCGATGAATGCCACGTGGCACGGGGCGTCTGGTATTGAAGCATCGTCGGCCCGTACTGCCGCCCGCGCTTCGGCGAGGCAGCTGTCGAGCAATCGCGCCCCACCGGGCACGGAGCCGGCCGGCTTGATCAACACGCCGTTGCCGGCCAGGAGCGTGGGTACGGCAAACCGCAGCGCCTGCCAGTAGGGGAAATTCCAGGGCATGATGGCCAGCAGCGACCCGAGCGGTGCGTATTGAATGCGCGTGTCGCTCTCGTGGTCGTGCTGGATCACGTCGTCGGCGAGGGCGGCTTGCGCCAAGGCCGGCGCCTGCTCACAGAGCGACACGCACTTGTCGACCTCCGCGCGCGCGGCCATGATCGGCTTGCCCATCTCGAGCGAGAGCCATTCGGCCAGCGCTTCACGATGCGCATGCAACGCGATGCCGAGGGCCTTCACGAATCGTGCACGCTGCGCGTGATCGGTGCGACGCCACTGCTGCTGTTCGCGATGCACGCGGTCGATCAGCGCCGCGCGCTCGGCGGGAGTAAGCGGCGGGAATTCATGCAGGGCGACGCCGGTCGCCGGATTCACTGCGCGGAATGTCATACACAGAACCTCGGTGCACGCCCCCATGAGGGTCAAGCGCCGCGGTGAATCGTGCCGTGTGCCCGTTGCGCTTATGCCGCCTTGGTCGGCAGAAACGTGCCGGCCATGGCGGGCAGGGGATTCGAGATCGGCGGCGTCATCGCCGTCAGCGTGCCGGACATCGGCGGGGCCACGTTCGGCAGGGCCATCGCCGCCGCGCGCGCGATCGCGGCGACGTCCGCCGGAATCGGCACCGGGGCAAGTTGCGGCATGCGTCGCGGCGCGCGCTGCGGCGTCAGCTCCCTCTGGCGGGATTCGGCCGCCTTCGTCATCTGCCGACGACGCTTGCGCGCGTACAGCAGCTGGTCGGCGCGGGCGAGCAACTCGCTCACCGATGACGTGTCGCTCGGTCGGACGCGCGTATGTCCCACGGTCAGCGCCAGTGGCATCGGCAACTCTCCCGACGCATTGAATAGCGCGAGGCGTTCCTCGAGGCGCTTTTGAATCGCCCGAGCGCCCATCACATCGGCGTCGAGGGCGAGGATGGTAAACTCGTCACCGCCCATGCGCGCGACCACGTCGCAGTCGCGCACCGTACTCCGAAGGAGGCGCGAGACGGCCATGAGGGCACGATCACCCGCGGCGTGGCCGTGGCTGTCGTTGAGCTGCTTGAAGTCGTCCATATCGACGTACATGACCACCGAATCCTTCCCTTGCCGACGCGCCAGACGAAGATGCTGCTCGGCGAGGGCCATGAAGCCACGACGGTTGTACAGCCGGGTCAGCTCGTCGGTGAGGCACGCCTTCCGCATCCGGAGCTCATCGCGCTTGCGCGTCGAGACGTCGCGCACCGTCACGGCCAGTCCATCGGCGGTCGGTGCGGCCTGATGAAAGAGCCAGCTGGCGGCTACGGCGCGGCGGTCCACGCGGAGCTCTTCCACGACGGCGGTCCGCAACGTGATCGCATCGACGTAGCGTTCGAAGAGCATGGCGGCCATCGGTGAGGGCAGCGCTTCGCGGATGCGACGTCCCAGCAGCTGCTCGCGCGTGCGATAGAGCGTCGCGGCGCCGCTGCGGTTCACGTCGGCGATTTCGAAATCAATGATCTCGCCCGCCGCGGTACGAACGGCGCGCAGCAGGAACATGCCGTCCAAGTTCGACTGCATCGCGTCCTGCAGTCGGCGAACCCGATCACGCAACACGTCGTCCTCCTGCATGCGGAGGAGCAATTGGCGGTGCAGCAAGCGCCAGCCGGCGATCGCGATGATGAGCGCCGCGGCCGACAGCAACGGCGCCGAATCCACGAAGCTGGGGACGGCATCAAACGACGCACTGGCCGACAATCCGACGGCCGCGAACGCAAGCAGGGTGACCACGCCCCAAAACGGGGGGCGAAGGGTGAGATGATCGAGCATGAACGGAGGGGTTGATGCTTGTCGGGATTTCGAAACCGGTATCGGTCCGGGGGAACTCCCGCCCACGTTGCACCGCACGTGTGGCACCCTTCGCATATGCAACCTGCGTGCCGCGCTCCCACAACGGCGCAGCCGACGGGCAGTCTCGCCCCCGCGCTGTGATGTAAGTCACTGTCAGGCTTTCTCTTACATACTGTATGGCAGGCCGAGCCGAGACTCGGCGCACCAAGCAAGTCGGCCTGCGTGGCCGGTCTGAGCGGCCGGCCCCAGGCGGGAAATCCCGCCGGGACCGGTGCGGCAATTCCTGCCGATCTGGTTAGTCCGCGCCCAGCAAGAGGCGCGTTTCGATCGCTTCGTGTCGGGCTTCGCTGGCCGGATCCGGGCGCAGCAGCGACACCAGAATGCCCGTCGCGAACGACAGGGGAATCGTGATCAACGCCGGATTCTTGAGCGGGAAGATGGCCGTCGCATGGTGCAGCAGATCGACCTGCACGGCCGGCGAGAGCGCGATGAGGACGAGCGTGGACGTGGCTCCCACGATCATGCTACTGGCGGCGCCGGCGGTGGTGGTGCGGCGCCAGAACACGCTGAGGACCAGCGCCGGGAAGTTCGCACTGGCGGCGATGGCGAAGGCGAGGCCCACCATGAACGCCACGTTCTGTCCCTTGAAGGCGATGCCGAGCGCCATGGCCACGATGGCCAGCACGACGGTCGCGATGCGCGCCACCTTGATCTCTTCGCCGGGCTTGGGGTGCCCTTTGCGGATCACGCTGGCCCAGATGTCATGCGAAATCGCCGCCGCCCCGGAGAGGGCGAGTCCGGCCACGACCGCCAAAATCGTGGCGAACGCCACCGCCGCGATGAATCCGAGGAACGCCCGTCCACCGAGCAGTTCGGCGAGCATCGGTGCGGCCATGTTGCCACCGGCGTCGATCGCCTTGATGGCCTCGGGCGTGACGAGCACCATGGCCCCGAAGCCCAGCACGAAGGTCATGAGGTAGAACATGCCGATGAGTCCCGTCGCGATAAACACTGAGCGTCGCGCCGTGCGGGCGTCGGGCACCGTGTAGAAGCGCATCAGGATGTGCGGCAGGCCCGCCGTCCCGAACATGAGCGCCATGCCGAGGGAGATGGCATCGAGCGGATTGCTGACCAGCTTGCCCGGAGCCAGCACGCCGGCGCCGTACTTGGCCGCGGCGGCGGCGAACAGCAGTCGCGGATCGAAGTCGAACTTGGCGAGGACCATGATGGCCAGGGTGGCCGCGCCACCAAGCAGCAGCACCGCTTTCACGATCTGCACCCACGTGGTGGCGAGCATGCCGCCGAAGAGCACATATGCCATCATCGCGCAGCCCACGATGACCACGGCCGTTTCGTACGGAATGCCGAACAGCAGGCGAATAAGACTACCGGCGCCGACCATCTGCGCGATGAGGTAGAACGCAATCGTGGCCAACGTGCCGAAGGTGGCACTGATGCGCACCGGCATCGGATTCAGCCGCGAGGCGACGACATCGGCGAACGTGTACCGGCCGAGATTGCGCAGCGGCTCGGCGATCAGAAAGAGCACCACTGGCCATCCGACCAGCCAGCCGGTGGAGTAGATCAATCCATCGAAGCCGCTGGTCGAGACCAACCCCGCGATGCCCAGGAACGAGGCGGCGCTCATGTAATCGCCGGCGAGCGCGAAGCCGTTCTGACCGGCGGTGACGGAGCGACCCGCGGCGTAAAAGTGGTCGGCGGTCTGGGTGCGCCGGGCGGCCCAGTAGGTGATGCCGAGGGTGATGGCGATGAAGACGGCAAAGAAGCCGATGGCCACCGGATCCGGAGTGCCGAATGTCATCGGACGCTCTCCTGTGGCGTGCGCGCGGCGGCGTCGGATCCCGGCATGGCCCGGAGCGCGGCGAGCGCTGGGTCGTAGACCCGGTTGGCCCACTGCACGTACACGAGCGTGAGCACCCAAGCGGAGACGATCACTAGGGCGCCGAGGACGATGCCAAGC
Organism: Gemmatimonas phototrophica; assembly: GCA_945870175.1. Classification (GTDB taxonomy): domain Bacteria; phylum Gemmatimonadota; class Gemmatimonadetes; order Gemmatimonadales; family Gemmatimonadaceae; genus Gemmatimonas; species Gemmatimonas phototrophica_A. Next base: position 201 of record CAMBRJ010000278.1, on the reverse strand, counting down.
GAGAGACCGTCGCTGATGAGCCCACCCAGCAGGGCCGGGCGGTAGGCCACCAGCAGAATGAAGCCGAAGTAGATCCCGACCATGAGCAGGGTCAGCACGGCGGCCACCCGCCAGCGGGTGCGTGCGAGCGTTCGGGTGGCGGCGATCTGGGCCGCACGGTCGTTCGAAGAAGGCGTCATTGCGCGCGAAGGTACGGGCAGG
>CAMBRJ010000277.1 GCA_945870175.1 Gemmatimonas phototrophica | reverse complement strand
GGCATGGCCTGAATGTCCTTGACGGTGGCATTCAGCGGCGCGCAGACGTGCACATCGACGCCGATATCCTGCAGCAGCCGCGTGATTTCCCGCACGTCGTCGCGATTCCGGAAGCCGAGGGCGGTGCCGCCCAGCAGGTTGCAGCGCGGGCGTCGGTGTTCACGGGCGGCGGCGGCCGTCACGCTTTCACGGGGGGGCGAGCCGGGCGGCGGCGCGAGCGGCAGTAACAGCGTGCGCACGAGGTGATAAAACGTCTCGCTCGCGCCCCAATTCTCTTTCTTCGAGTAGGCCGGAAGCTCGAGCGGCACAATGGGAATCGGCAGCGACATGCCCATGGCGAGCGATCCCGGCTGATCCTGAATGAGCTCGGCCGTGCACGACTCGCCGACCAGCATGGCATCGGGCTTGAAGCGCTCGTAGGCATCGCGCACCGCCGACTTGACGAGCTCCGCCGTATCGCCGCCGAGATCACGCGCCTGAAAGGTGGTGTAGGTGACCGGCGGTCGTGCGTCACGGCGCTCGATCATGGTGAAGAGCAGATCGGCGTAGGTGTCGCCCTGCGGCGCATGCAAGCCGAAAGGCACGCCCTTCTTCGAGGTCGCGATGCGCATCGCGCCCACGTGCGGCGGGCCTTCGTACGTCCAGAGCGTCAGTTCCATGCCGTCATCCTCAAACCGCGAGTCGCTGGGCGCGATCGAGTGGTCGCGCAAAGAGTTCTGCTAAATCGCCTGCTTGCTCGTAGCCGTGCACGGGTGAGAACACGAGTTCAATCGACCACTTGGTGCGCAGCCCCTCGGCTTCGAGCGGATTGGCGAGTCCGAGTCCGCAGACGGTCAGATCGGGGCGCGCTTCGCGGCACCGATCGAGCTGCTTCTCCACGTCCTGCCCTTCACTGATCTGCGCGGTGGCCGGGAGACGTTGGAGTTCCGACGTGATCATGAGCTTATCGAGATAGGGCGTGCCCACCTCCACCAGTTCGACACCGCACTCTTCGTACAGAAAGCGCGCGAGCGGGATTTCGAGCTGGGAGTCGGGGAAGAAGAACACGCGCTTGCCCTTGAGCCACGGGACATACCGTGCGAGCGCGACGCGGGCGCGCTCCGCCGGAGCGGCGGTGACCGCATCAAGCCGCTCCGTGCTCACGCCCCACTCGTCGGCGGCGGCTTTGAGCCACGCCGTGGTGCCATTGACCCCGAACGGGAACGGCGACGGCAGGAGGGTCGCCCCGCGCGCGATGAGGGCGCGCGCGGTTTCGCCCAGGAACGGCTGCGCGAGTAAGAGCTTGGTGTTCGGCCCTACGGGCGGCAGGTCACGCGCCATCCGCGGCGGAAAGAAGTGCACCGGCCCGACACCGAGCTGTGCGAACAGGCGCGTAAACTGATCTTCGACCACGTCGGCCATAGTGCCGACCACCATGAGCTCGGCGGTGGCACTGGTGGACTCCGGCAGATGGGGGACCATACAGCGGAGGCACGCGTCTTCGCCCTGCGTAAACGTGGTCTCGATGCCGCTGCCGGAGTAATTCAGGATGCGCACGCGCGGCAGGAACTGCGTGTTGAGCCGTTCGGCGGCGCGTTGCAGATCGAGCTTGATCACTTCCGACGGGCACGAGCCCACCAGGAACAACGTCGAGATGTCGGGCCGCCGATCGAGGAGCTGCCGGACACAGCGATCGAGCTCGTCGTTCGCATCGGCGAGGCCGGCGAGATCGCGTTCGCTGAGAATGGCGGTCGCGAAGCGCGGTTCGGCAAAGATCATGACGCCGGCCGCCGACTGCACCAGGTGTGCACAGGTGCGGGAGCCGACCACGAGGAAGAAGGCGTCCTGCATCTTCCGGTGCAGCCACACGATGCCGGTGAGGCCGCAGAACACCTCGCGCTGCCCACGCTCGCGAATGACGGGGAGCTCCATCACCGTGCTCACGCGGTGGCGACCTGGCGGCGCGACTCGGCTTCCTGCAGGCGGGCGGCCCGGAGCTTGAGCACGAACTGGATGGCGTTGACGGCGTACGTGCCGTAGGCGACCAGCGCGAGGACCATGAGCGTTCGCGGCGGCCACGCCAGGGCGAGGCCGGCGAGGTAGGCGGTATGCAGGGCGATGACGCCCATGCTGACCACATCCTCCCAGAAGAAGGCGTCGGCGAAGAGGTACTTGCCAAACACGACCTTTTCCCAAATCGCGCCCGTTACCATGATGGTGTAGAGCACGAAGGTCTTCACGACGACGGAGATGTTGGCCGCCGCGAGTCCGTCGCCGGTCCGGAGATACCGGAGCACGAGCCAGACGGAGACCGCCATGACCAGGAACTGGACCGGCGCGAGGATACCCTGAACGAGCGTCCACGTCGTGGCATCACGACGGGCGCGTTCTTCTGGCGTATATAGTCCGGCCCTCGGCGCCTGAGGCGACGGGGAACGGGCGCCGGCGGTCGCGGTGAGCGCGTCCGAGGCGTGGGTGGGCGTTGTCATGTCACCATCTCTACCGGGGGTTCGCGTTCCCAGATGAGCACGAGAGTAGGGACCGGCGCGGAAGTTGTCAAGAAAAGTTTACGTCAACCTTTCTTGACAATCCATCGCCCCCCCAGCAGAATTCGCTGTGAAGTGGATCGCACCGGGGATCGGTGTCCCGATCGTGAATTCGTTCTTGCGCCCAAGAGGCTACGCGGCAATGTTCGGCGCTTCCCTCCAGCCTTCCGCGTCCGTCCACCCTTCGGTGGCCCGCGGCCTGGGCTCAAGCCACGTCGTGATGGAATCGCCTACGGCCCCCCGTCAATCCGAGCGCCTCGAACGACTCGAGCGCACGATCGAGAACGAGCTCGTGCCACGATTGCTGACGAGCCATCGCGCCGGCCCTATTCCGCCGGCGCTGAGCATGGCGATCGCGCGCGAGCTGTCGGCGTCCGACGTGGACGTGTTCGTGGCGGCCATCCGCAGCCCGGACGACGCGCGCGCCGCGCAGTTCATCCGCGAGGTGCTCGCCGAGGGCGCCACGATCGAAGCGGTGTATCTCGACTTGCTGGCCCCATCCGCGCGTCGGCTTGGAGCGATGTGGGATGAGGACGAGTGCGATTTCGTGGAAGTGACCGTGTCACTTGGCCGCATGCAGCGTATGTTGCGCGACCTGTCGCAAGTCTTTCTGGCGGACGTCACCGGGAGCGAAGCGGTGGGGAACGTGTTGCTGTCCTGCATTCCCGGCGAGCAGCACACCCTCGGGATTATTATGGTTGGTGAGTTTCTGTTGCGCGACGGATGGCGCGTCATGGTCGGGGCGCCCTGGTCGGAGAGCGACCTGCTAACGATGGTGGGTACAGAGTGGTACGACGTGATCGGATTTTCGGTCGGCAGCGAAAGCCGGCTTCCCCTGCTGAAACGCGACATTCGGCGCCTCAAGTCGGCGTCGCGAAATCCGCACATGCAGTTCATGGTCGGCGGTCAGGTCTTCAGCGATGACCCGACACTCGCCGATCAGGTTGGTGCGAACGCCATCGCCACCAGTGCTCGGGAAGCGCCGCAGACCGCCCGTCGGCTGCTCGACGTGGCGCACCGCGCCGCGTCCGACGCCTCGCGGGAGGCACTAGGTGATCGGGTCCAGTTCAGTGATGCGATTCGACGCGACTGAGGTCGGCCTTGGCGATATCGACGCCAAGACCGCGGCCTCGCTGCTGGCCGCCGCCGGGGACATCGCCCTCGTGATGGACAGCGCTGGCGTCATTCGTGAGGTCTCGCTGGGCAGTGCCGAGAGCCAGTTCGACGCGGCCACGCAGTGGGTCGGGCGACCGTGGAGTGACACGGTGACGGCCGACACGCGTGCCAAGATCGATACGCTCCTCAAAGAGGCCCTCTCGAGCGGGACGTCCAAACGACGGCAGGTCAACCACGCGCTGCCGGACGGCGACGAGATTCCCGTGTCCTATACCGCGCTGCGGATGGGCCGAGACGGCGCGGTGGTGGCGGTCGGCCGCGATATGCGTCACGTGTCGGCGCTGCAGCAGCGGCTCGTCGAAGCCCAGCAGGCGATGGAGCGTGACTACTGGCGGCTGCGCCACGTGGAGACGCGGTACCGCCTGTTGTTCCAGATCGCCAGCGACGCGATTTTGGTGCTCGATGCGAGCACACTGAAAGTCCTCGACGCCAACTTCGCCGCCGGACACGTGTTCGGGGACGCGCCGGATCGGCTGGTTGGCCGCGTTTTCCCGTTCGGAACCGATGCCGACGGCGTGAGAACCCTCGAAGCGCTGAGCGCCACCGCGCGAAGCGCGGGGCGCGCCGGCGACGTCTTGGTCTCGATGAAGACGGGCGGCCGTTCCTATCACGCCTCGGCGTCCTGCTTCCGTCAGGAGTCGGCCACGCTGCTCCTGGTGCGCCTCGCGGCGGCCGATATCGCGCCGAACACCGGCGCATCGGGCGACTCGCCGCTGCGCGTCATCGACCTGCTCGAACGCTCCCCCGATGGATTCGTGGTGACCGATCTCGAGGGCCATGTGCTCACGGCCAATCGATCGTTTCTCGACATCGCCGGACTGGCGACCGAGGATCAGGTCCGCGGAACGCTCCTGTCTACCTATATAGGAAGACCGGGCGCCGACTTCCCGGTCTTCACGACCATGCTCAAGAAGAACGGGGTGGTGCGCCTCATGGCCACCTCCGCGCGCGGCCTGCACGGCCAGCAGAGCGAGGTCGAGGTGTCGGCCGTCTGGGCGCCACAGAGTGAGGAGCCCTGCATCGGCTTCACGATCCGCGATATC
>CAMBRJ010000276.1 GCA_945870175.1 Gemmatimonas phototrophica | reverse complement strand
GTGCCGCTGCTCTGTGTGGCACTGCTCGTCGGGTTCTCCCGCGTCATGCTGGGGGTGCACTATCCCGGCGATGTGCTGGTGGGGCAGGCGATCGCGTTGGTGGCGGCGTACCCGGTGTTGGGGTAGGGGCTGCGACGGAACGGCAAACTGCCAACTCCCTAGGGAGTTGGCAGTTTGCCGTGAGCAGTTGGGAGTTGGCAGCCAGTCGCATCCCCATACACCCTCTGCGACGTTCGTCACCCCCCGCCGTGACAGCGTCTGCGATGGGTCGTCACCCCAATGCTGCCCACCTCTCCGCCCCGACGACCTCACATGTCCCTCCCCGAGCTGTTCGCCGGCAGTCTCGCGACGACTCGCCTGAACCCCCCTGGTGCGGACCAACGCCTGCGGCTCGTGAGCTGTCGCTTGGAGCGTGGACCGGTCGCGACGTCGCGTGTGTCCGTAGAGTTCGAGGGACCGGCTGAGTCACAGCGGATCCGGTGTCAGCAAGAGGGCTCGGCTTGTCCGGGCGGTGATCTCCGTCTGGCGGCGCTCGCCACCCTGCACGCCATCACGCAGGCCACGGGCGGTGCGCTGACGTTTGAGTTGATCGGCGTGAAGCCGGTCCGCGCGTTCGATACCACCGTGATGATGTTGGCGGTGTTCGCCCGGCTTGGGGGCACGGTGACGCGTATCGTTGGAGCGGCGATCGTCGAGGACGATCAATTGGTGGCCACCGCACGCGCCGCGCTGCATGCTTCCAATCGGCTGTCTTCGCCTCTGCTCGACCAGTTGCCGTCCGTCGCCTGATGTCGCTGGGCTGAAGGAACGTCACGAGAGGCAAGGGGTCCGACCGGCCACCCGTTCGCTCCAGTTCTCGTTAGGTTCCCCGCGTGAAACTCCCTTTCCCTTTCGCCCCGGTTGTGTTGCTGCTTGTGACCGGAGCGTGCGGCCGTGCCGGACAGGCCGCCCCGGTGACCGCACCGACCCCCGTCGCGGCCAAACCCACGCCGATGGCCGCCACGGTGACCGCGTCCGTCCCGACGACGGATCGCGCCACACCGGATGAAGTCGTCAGCACGGTCGTGGCCGTCTTCGGCGACAGCGCGGTGCTCACTCCCATCGACTCCGCCAGGGCGGCTGACGACCCGATCTGGGACATCGACGTGCGCTCGTATGAAACGCACGATCGGGTCGAGCACTACGTGGGCCTCTTTTCGAACAGCGCCAAGGAACGTTTCCTGGCACGACTGTCGAGAGGGTCGCGCTACGAGCCGATGATCCGGGCCAAGCTGCGGGCAAGCGGGATGCCCGAAGACCTCACCTATCTCGCGCTGATCGAGAGTGGCTACGATCCGCATGCGTACTCGCGCGCGGCGGCGGTGGGCATGTGGCAGTTCATGAGCGGCACCGCCCGCGATGTTGGCATGCGCGTGGACTGGTGGATGGACGAACGTCGTGACCCGGCGCGCTCCACCGACGGCGCCATCCGTTTTCTCCGCGATCTGCAGAAGCAGTTTGGTTCGCTCTATCTGGCCGCGGCGGCCTACAACGGCGGCCCGGGCCGCGTGGCGCGCGGTCTCACGCGATTTGCCAGTGAGCTGGATGGGGCCGAAGGCGAGGATCGCTTCTTTGCGTTGGCCGAGCAGGATTACCTGCGCGCCGAGACCAAGAACTACGTCCCGCAGATCATCGCCGCCGCGCTGGTGGCCAAAATGCCGGCCCGCTACGGGCTCGTGATCGACTCGCTGCCCCTGTATGGATATGACTCGGTGCTGGTCACTCCCGGCACCAGCCTCGCGCACCTCGTGACGGCCAGCGGCGCGACGAAGGCCGAAGTGCGCGATCTCAACCCGGCAATTCTGCGGGGCATCACCCCGCCCGACGCCAGCATCTGGGTGCGGATACCGGTCGGGTTGGCCGATCGTACGGGCCTGGCCCTCGACAGCCTGCCCGACGGGGACCGCCGCGGCTATCGCATGGCGTCGGTGAGCGGCAGCACCACCACGCCGGCCGGTTTCGCCGACCGGCACGGGGTCACGCTCAAGCAGCTTCGCTGGTTCAACCCGACCATCAAGACCACGAAGAAGGGACGCCTGCTCTCCGGTCAGTCACTGCGGATCCCGAGCGACGTCGCGATCGACTTCGCGCGGGAAATCCCCGATCCCCGGATCGAGCGGTACGGCGGCTCGTCGTCGACCACCCTCACGTCGCGCGGCCTCCACGTGGTGAAGCGCGGCGAGTCGCTGGGCGCGATTGCCAAGCGCTACGGCACCACCGTGACCCGGCTCAAGTCACTCAACGGGATCAAGGGATCCCGCGTGATCGCCGGCCAGACGCTGCGGGTACGTACCAGCACGGCCACGGCATCGGGCACGTCGTCAGCGAAGAAGGCGAGTGCCAAGAAGCCTTCGGCCAAGAAGCCTTCGGCCAAGAAGCCTTCGGCCAAGAAGGCGACCGCCAAGAAGTCGACGGTGAAGAAGAAGTCTGCACCCCCAAAAAAGACGGCGTCCTCCAAGAAGAAGACGCCGCCGAAAAAATAGGAATCCGTACCCGGTACTCCGCGGTGATCAGTCCAGAATGCCGCGGCCGCGGTAGCCCTTCGTCACGATGCTTTCGTACCCGTTGGCCGGGCTCATGCCCATGCTGAGCGACTTCTGCACCGCCACCGGACCGCGGTTGTAAATCAGCAGCGCCAGCTTGAGATCGCCCTTCTGTTCGCGGATCAGGGCGCGCAGGTAGCGGAGGCCGATCCGCAGGTTCACGTCCGGGTCGAGCAATTGCTCCCGGGTGACGTTGGGTTCGAACTCGCGCGCGGTGCCGAGCATCAGCTGCGTGAGGCCCAAGGCCCCGGCTGAGCTCACGGCCCGCGGGTAGAAGACACTTTCCACGCGAACCAGTCGGAAGGCCAGTTCCGGCTCGATGCCGGCGGTCGTGGACGCATCGTAGATGCGGCGGGCAAGGTCCGGCTTGATGCGGTACTTCGCGCTGTATGTATAGATGCGATGCAGGCGGCTGAGCGACTCACGACGCTCGCGCTCCTTGGCATCGTGAGCGAAGGGCAGGGGCAAGGCCGTGGTGACGGCCTTCGAGCGCTTGAGCACGGCAGCGGCCGGACGCCAGAGCGGCTGGATCGGCAGGCTGCCGGACTTTGCGGCTGCCGGCGCGGCTGCCGTCATCCCGGTGAAGGGGTTCGCTGGGGACACCACACGCGTGGGGGCATCTGGGGTCACGATCACGGCGGCCGTGAACACGACCGCCGCCGCCACGAACACGTTGGTCAAACGACGCTTGGCATGGCGACGATGCATCCGTCGCCTACGGGCCACCGCGTCGCGGTTTGGTACTTTATCGGTCGAATCGGCCATGACACCTCTCGATCAGCAGAACACTCACGGACCTCTGGTAAAGTCCCCCTTCGTGCCGCCGCGCTTCTCGCGCAGCACGATCTCGGAGATCACCATCGTCCGGTCGATAGCCTTCGCCATGTCGTAAATCGTTAACAACGCCACAGAGACTGCCGTCAATGCTTCCATCTCCACCCCGGTCTGAGCGGTGGTTCTCACGAATCCCTCGACCCGAAGGCCCGGCAGGGACTCATCAATAGTAACCTGGACATCGATCCCCGACAAAGGGAGCGGGTGGCACAGGGGGATGAGGTCGGCGGTCCGCTTGGCAGCCTGGATGCCGGCCAGTCGTGCAACCGGAATCACATCGCCTTTCTTTAACGTGTTTTCCCTAATAGCTTTAAGTGTGCTCACCTCAACTAAAATCGAGCCACTGGCCAGCGCCGAGCGGACCGAAATCGGCTTCTCAGCCACGTCCACCATGGTGAAATTTCCTGCGGCATCCAGGTGCGAAAACTCGCGCCCGGGCACTTCTGGCTTGCTTGGAATCACGGGCGAAGGGTCCGATGAAGGGAGGAGAGCAGCGAGGCACCAAGCAGCTGCGGGCTCACATTGCCCTGCGCTTTGGCCTTCGCGAATTCGACAAGGACTACCGCTGATGCGGTGCGTCGCGCGTCTGTGTCATGTCCACTATCGACCATCTGTTTGGCTCGCGCATGCAAGAGATGAGTCAATGCCTCGAGGGTATCGGTGAACGAACCGCGCGCGCCCGCGACGCCCTGCCGTGCCGCGGCCTTGATCCGTTCCGCGGTGCCGTCCGGTGTGGACGGCTGCAACGCGGCATCGAGAATCCGACGAGCGGCCGCGAACGCCGCCGCCATCGATTCGCCGGCGAACAACTCACCGGGCGCGCCGTTCATCCGCGCCAGCGCTTCGTCGCGCGGCACGCGGGCCATCTTCCGCTCCACCACGGCGTCATCAAGAAACGCATCGATCTCGCGGCGACTGAGTGTCGGGACGCGGATCGCGACCACGCGCGATTTGATCGTGGGTAGGAGGTTGCCCGGTTCGCTGGTGGTCAGAATGATCGTCGTGCCCGGCGGCGGCTCCTCCAGCAGCTTGAGGAACGCATTGGCCGCTTGGTCGGCGCCTTCCTGCGAAACCATGCGTTCGGCGTCGCCGACCACGAACACGGCCCGTTTCGCCATCGCCGGCCGCAGCGACGCCTGGTGCACCAACGCGCGAACGGTCGCCACGTACAGCCCCTCGGTGCCCAGCGATGGCGCCCAGAGCCCTTCGGCTTCCATGCGCTCGGCGATCGCCTCGCTGTAGTCGGCCTTCACGTCGTCCGGGGAGGCGTCTCCGTCTTTCAGGCGGGGGCGTGGGAAAAACCAGTGCAGGTCGGGGTGCATGCCGCGC
>CAMBRJ010000275.1 GCA_945870175.1 Gemmatimonas phototrophica | reverse complement strand
CTTCGCGGGACTGTGCTACGCCGAGTTCGCGTCGATGATTCCGATCGCCGGTTCGGCGTACACCTACAGCTACGCCACGATGGGTGAAGGCGTGGCCTGGTTCATCGGCTGGAACCTGGTGCTCGAGTACCTCTTTGCCGCGGCCACGGTGGCGGTGGGTTGGTCCGGGTACTTCAGCGCGATGCTCGACACGGTGGGTATTCACGTTCCTGCGGCGTTCGCGTCGGCGCCGCTGACGGTAGAGAACGGGCATCAAGTAGTCCGCGCGTTCACCTGCGTGAACACCAGCACCGGCGGCGTGCTCGCCGATGCCGCGACCAAGGTCGCCTTCGCGACGCGCGACGCCTGCACGGCGGCGGGCGGCAACGCGGTGGATGGCCTGATCAATCTCCCGGCGATCCTCCTCATTCTCGCACTCACGATGCTGCTGGTGCGTGGCGTGCAGGAATCGGCCACGTTCAACAATATCATCGTCGCTATCAAGATGACGATCGTGTTGCTGGTGATCGGTTTCGGCTTCATGTACGTCAACACGGACAACTGGCATCCGTTCATCCCCGAGATGGTCACCAACGCCGATGGCAGCACGAAGTACGGCATGTCTGGCGTGCTGCGTGCGGCGCCGGTGGTGTTCTTCTCGTACATCGGCTTCGACGCCGTCTCCACGGCCGCGCAGGAAGCCAAGAATCCGCAGCGCGACCTGCCGATCGGCATGATCGCGTCGCTGCTGATCTGTACCGTGCTCTACATCCTGATGTCGTTGGTGATGACCGGGCTCGCGCCTTTCCAGTCGCTCGGTGTGGCACACCCGGTATCGGCTGCCCTCGAGGCGGTCCCGCAGCTCAAGTGGCTCGAAAATCTCGTGAACATCGGCGCCGTGGCCGGTTTGTCGTCGGTCGTGCTCGTGATGCTCATGGGCCAGCCGCGCATCTTCTACACGATGTCGCGTGACGGACTGCTCCCGAAGATTTTCGCCAAGGTGCATCCGAAGTATCAGACGCCGGCGGCGTCCACGTGGATCGTCGGTCTCATTGCGATCGTCATTGCCGGCTTCTTCCCGCTCGGCCTGCTCGGTGAGCTGGTGTCGGGTGGTACGCTGGCGGCTTTTGCCACGGTGTGCATCGGCGTGCTCGTGCTCCGCAAGCGGTCGCCGGAACTCGAACGTCCGTTCCGTACGCCCTGGGTGCCGCTCGTTCCCATCATGGGCGCCGGTGCCACGCTGTACATGATGTATCAACTGCCTGGGCTCACCTGGACGCTGCTTGGCGTCTGGACGGCGATCGGCATGACCGTGTACTTCGTGTACGGCATGCGCAACTCGAAGATCGGCAAGGCGGACAAGGAGAGCGGCGCCAAATGAGTGATGGCGTGCTGACGGCGTCGACGACACGTCGCGACGCCATCGAAGCATGGTTTGCGACGCTGCACCCCGGCATGACCGTGGCGCTGTCGACGCATATCAACTCCGATGGCGACGGATGTGGTTCGGAGACGGCGTTGGCACGCCTGCTGGCGCAGCGTGGGATTCACGCCCGTATTGTGAATCCCACGCCGTGGCCGGCCATGTTCAACTTCCTCCTCGGGGATGACATTGACGAGGCCAGCGCGCGCGGGGCCGCCGCTCTCGACGGCATCGATGCCCTGATCGTGCTTGACATCAACGATATTCGCCGACTCGGGCAGCTCGGCGACAAGGTGCGTTCGCTCACGGTGCCGATTTCGGTGATCGATCACCACGTGGCCGGCGATGAACCGGTGGGACAGCTCGCCATATCCGACACGGCCGCCTGTGCCACCGGCGAGTTGGTGTACGATATCGCGATCACGCTGGGGCTCGAGGTCACGCCGGCGGTCGCGCAGTCGCTGTACGCGGCCATTCTCACCGACACCGGCAGCTTCCGCTTCAGTAACACCTCGCCGCGAGCGCACTCGATTGCCGCCACGCTGCTGACGGCCGGCGTCAACCCCGAAGAGATGTACCGGCGCATCTATGCACAGGTGAGCGTGGGGCGCTTACAGTTGCTGCGCGAGGCGCTCTCCACGTTGCAGGCCGAACCGGAGCTCGGCTTGTCGTATATCGCGGTGGCCGCCGGGGCGATGGAGCGCTTCGATGTCACCAGCGAAGAACTGGACGGTATCGTGGAACATCCACGTTCGATCACGGGCACGCGCATGGCGATGTTCTTCCGCGACCTCGGGCACGGTAAGGTTAAGGTGTCCTTTCGCAGCACCGGCTCGGTGGATGTGCAGCAGTTCGCGCGCCGTTACGGTGGTGGTGGACACGCCAAGGCGTCGGGGGCATTGCTGACCGGACATCTAGCGGAGGTGCAGGAGCAGGTCGTGGCGGATGCGCGCGCCTATCTGACGGGCGGGGACACCGCGACGGCGTAGGGTCGCGAGGGTTCGTCAACGTCGCGTGCTATTTCCGCGGCTTCTGTTTGGCGATCTCGCGTGGTGAGAGGGGCGTGGTGGAGAGCGCCACGATGAGAGACGTTTCCGTGCCGATGGACGCGGCGAAGAGTCGGCCGTTCGGCGCGATGGCCAGTGCGGTGGGCGTGAAGGGCAGTCGGCGCGAATAAAGATAGGCGCCGTCGCTGGCGCGGTAGTAGTCGAGGAGTTGATGCGGATGAATTTTGGTGGCTCCCGCCTCGATAATGACCGTGTCGCCGCGCTGCATGGCACCGCGTGCAATGGGACTGACGGCGGCGGTCATCGTGGTCTGCGTCGTGATGTGCTTGGTCGTGCGCTCGAGGCGACGCTGTTTCGTGGTCACCACCGCTTCCTCGCCCGCTTCGATGTACGGGAATCGCTTGGTGGCGCCATTCGACCGCAGGCTGTACCACGAACCGCCAAAGAACGGCGCGACGGCCATCGTGTCGCCCGCGCACGCATCGGCGATATGGGCGGAGTTGGCGAACGATGGGGCCTTCTGCCGCGCGGTGGCGACCGGCAGCGAGGTGCGCGTTAGTGTCTTTCCGCTGCTGTCGATCAGCGCAATGGCCCGTGTGGCGCCAAGATACTTCACGCGGATGCGCCCACGAGGCAGGAGACACAGCGCCTCCACCGTGGGGCCATCGGGCACCGGCGTCGTCCAGAGAAATCGTCCGGAGTCCGAGTAGACCGTGAGCCGACTGGTGGCCGCGTCGAGCACACCTACATGTCGCGCGGTCGCCGCCACCTGTATGGGTTGCCTGAACTCTCCCGGACCTTCGCCGGTGGCCTTCAGCACGAAGCGTTTCGCGCCCGACGTCACGTCGAACGCGTGCACTTCGCGTGTGCCGGCATCGAGTACGACGACCACCTGGTCGGTGATGGCGATGGCGCGTGGTTCGACCAGGAGATCCGGATCCTTGGTTCCGCCGCGCACCCACTCCCGGATATAAAAGGAATCCGCGTGGAACCGACGGGTCGTGGGTGACCGCTGCGCATGGACGGCGGTGCTGCTGATCGGTGTACTGACGACCAGGGCCACGAGGATCCCGGCCAGAGCACGAGGCGATACGCGAGGCGATACGCGAGGCGATATGCGATACGTCACAGACATTCAGAGTTCCTCGATCCAGGTGAGTCCTTCGATGATCCGGCGCAGTCCGGCCACTTCGCGTGACGAGCGCGGACTCTGCGTCGTGAAGCGCACGCGCCCTTCCTGATCGAGTACGAGCAGTGCCGGCGTCGTGGTGTGCCCGAGCGACGCGAACTGCCGCACGACCGCCGGTGGAGCAGTGCGCAGGGGGATCGCCGCCGTCCATGATGGCAGTGCCGTCCGGATGTTCGTCGAGTCAGATACCGGGCCGACATACCAGATGACGGCCAGCTGAATGTGCCGCGAGGTCGATCCGCGATGCAGCACATGCAGCATGCGCAAATTGCCGGAGCAATCGTCGAGTTGCAGGAGGACCGCGGCCTGCACGGCCGTGGTCGCCGCGTGCGTGACGTGCCGCATCGCGCCGGGGAGCGTGCGCTGTGGCATCGCTCGCGCGACGTCGTATCCGACGCCGGCGAGCGAGACCACAAGCCCCGCGATCACCCAGTGCCACAGGTTCGGGGCGCGATGCATCAGTCTTCGCAGAGCTCGACGTCCGCATCGAACCCGTCATCAGACGTTCCGCTCGTTGGCACGTTGCTGCAGGTCTTGTACGGACCAGCGGTGGTCGAGCCGGTGGAACCCGTCCGGTCTTTATACAGCGTCTTGTAGCCGGTGGAGCAGTTGGTTTCCGTGTACTTGAGCCCTCCGGTCCGCAGGAACACGTTCAAGTCGAACTGGACGGTCAATTCGCAGGTGGTGAGCGGCTGCGAGCCGCACGCCGTGAGCGTGCCCATCGCGCACGCCGTCGACGTCACCGTCGTCGTCTGCGCCCGGGCGCGCGCCACATCGACCGTGGCCACCGTGAACAGCAACGCGAACACGCCGAAGGCGGCGCGGGGAATGGTCATCATCATGTCAATCCTCGGGATCTATCCGTGAAGTGGCGCGCCGCGGAGTGCGTCGCACCGGTCGCCTCGGCCTGGATCCGCGCGACGGAGCCACCATAGCATCCCCGCGTCACCGCACCGTCATCCGATTGCTGCCGGCATGGCCCTTCCACCGCCGGATGTTGGTCGGAAACGTCAGGCTCCCGCTTGGAGCGCCCCGCCAAGGCGCCTACTTTTCGGGACGCAGTCATCCCGACAACCCGACTCTCCAATGCAGCCTCTCATGGAGCGGATCACCGGCGCCCTCGCCGCGGTCCGTAACCCCCGTACCGGCGCCGATGTCA
>CAMBRJ010000274.1 GCA_945870175.1 Gemmatimonas phototrophica | reverse complement strand
GCGCCGAGTCGTTGTGGCACCCGCCGAAACCCTGAGTGTGCATGGTGGTGCGGTGGGCATCACACGCGGCGACGTGGTGGTGCTGCTCCTGCCCGGCCCCGTCGGATCCGCGTTCTCGATGCGCAGCGTGGTGCGAGAGCTGCAGGCGCGCGGCATCGAATCGCTCGTGGTCGATCCCCTCGGCATGGGCGCGTCCACACGACCCAAGGGTGCCGATTACACGCTCAGCGCGCAGGCGGCGCGCATGGCGAGAGTGCTCGATACAGAGCTGCCGGCCGGCGTGTCGGTGGTTGTGGCGGCGCAGGGCACCAGTGCCACCATCGCGCTGCATTTGGCAGCCACGGACACGGCGCGGGTGCGTGGCGTGCTGTCGATGGCGGGAGGCCCGATCGACAAACAGGGAACGCCGGGTGTGCGGACCGCACTCACCTTCGCGGCGTTGCTCGACAACCCGATCGGACGCGGGTTCGCCAAGCGCCGGTTTGTCTCCGCGTTGCGCGATCAGAGCGCGGATGACCGCTGGCTCACCGACGACGTGGTGAAGCAGTATGTCGCGCCCATCGAGCATGACCTGCGTGGCTTGTTGCGCACGTTGGGGGCGATGCAGGCCTCCGTGGAGCCGTATCCGATCGCCTCACGACTCGCGCGAATCACTGCGCCGGTGCGGCTGGTGGTGGGCGACAAACCATCGGGCAGTGCCCCCACGGTCGCTCAGGTCAGCCTGCTGCAAACCCACGTGAAACGGTTCACGCTCGACACCTTGCATCCCGCGGGAACCATGCTGCACGAGGAACGCGCCGCCGAGGTGGCGCGCGCGATCGACGAGATGGTGCGCGGCGCCCGGAGGTAGCGCGCCGCCAGCGCCGTTACTTCGCGCGCGTTCCGCTAAACGTCGCGCCGCCCTGCCCGCCGAAGTCCAGATCGCCCTTGAGGTGATCGGCATCGACGATGGTGCCGCTGAACGTGAAGGTCGCGCCCCCTGCCGTGTTGGCCGCAAAGGTAAACGTCTGTCCCTTCACGACGCCCTTGAACGGTAGCGTGCCCATCCGACCCGACGTGTACGTCCCGGTGAGTGAGTCGCCCTTCTGTGTCATGGCGACGGCTGACACGCCCGTGCCGTTTTCCGTGACGACTTCGAAGGCCCAGTTGCCGGTCAGGTCGACCGCGATGCGCTGGGCGGCGGCCGCCACGGACGCGGACGCGGACACGGACACGGACACGGACACGGCGATGAGCGATGCCGTAGCGACGGCGACGAGACGCGATGGAAAAAGCATGTCGGATTCCGAGAGGTGAGTATGCCGAACGGTAGCGATCAGCGACGCAGGCCGGCGCCGAACGGCGCCACGCCGGGCAGCGTGATCGGCAGCTGGCCGGTGATCGGCGCCTTCCCCAGCAGCGCACGGGCCGCGGCGCGCTGCGACACCGACCACGGGCTCCAGGCGATCAGATGCGCCTCGGTGAGCGGCAAGCCGAGTTGCAGATACGGATTATTGAACGACACCAGGACCACTTTCGTCTTCGCCGCGCGCAGCCCGTTCAGCAGCTCGGGGATACCACGCGTGGCGACCATCGACGCCGTGTTGCTCGTCGCCCCGATGTAGCTCGACACGATCACCAAATCGGCCCCGCGTGCAATGGCCAGCGCATTGTCGACGGACGCCGGCAAGAGCGCCGGTTCGGGGTTGATCTTGTAGGCCCCGGTCCCGCCGGCCGCGGCGCCCGCCGTGTTGTCGGCCACCGTTTCCGGACTGAGCGAGAGCGAGAGCAGGTTGGCGAAGGCGCCCTTGAGTTCCGCATCGAAAATGCGACCGGCACTGAGATCGACCCGTGGCGTGACCGTGATGCTGACCACGCGGCTGGCGGCCGGCATCTTGAACGGCACCAGCGCAAGCGAGTCGCGCACGAGGGTGATCGCCTTCTCGGCGGCCACGCGGGCGGGCGCCATATTCGCCGCCACACCGACGCGCGTGCGCACGCCCTCCACGCTCACGAACCGCTCCCGATGGAGCCCGAACTCGTGCTTCGCCATGAGCAGCTTCTTCACCGAGGCATCGATGCGCGCTTCGGTGAACCGTCCCGACGCCACCCCGTCCACCACGGCCTGAATCGAGACCTTGGCATCGCTCGGCATCAGCAGCACATCGTTGCCGGCGAGTACGGCGAGTTGCGTGGCCTCCGCCATGGTCATGTTGCCCAACACGCCGTTCATGTCGAGCGCGTCGGTCACCAGCAGACCGTTGAAACCCATCTGCGTACGCAGCAGGTCGGTCATCACCGTCGCGCTCAGCGTGGCCGCCGTGTGCGTGGTGTCGAGCGCCGGCAGGTCACCATGGAACGTCATCATGCCACGCACACCGGCGTTGATCGCGGCCTGAAACGGTCGCAGCTCCACGCTGTCGAGCCGTGCGCGCGACACGTTCACGCGCGAGAGCTCGAGGTGCGAGTTCTGTTCGGTGTCACCATGTCCCGGGAAGTGCTTGCCGGTGGCCAGCATCCCGTGCTCCTGAATCCCGCGCACCAGCGCCGCGCCCATGCGCGACACCAGCTCGGGATCTTCACCGAAGGACCGGGCGGCAATCACCGGGTTCTTCGGATTGTTATTCACGTCGAGCACCGGCGCGAACGCCATGTGGATGCCCATCGCCCGCCCTTCGATTGCCGTCACCCGCCCCATCTCGTAGGCGAGCGCCGTGTCACGCGAGGCGCCGATGCCCATCTGATACGGGAACGAGGTGGCGCCGCCGAGTTCGATGGCGTTGGGCAGGAACCAGCCACCGCGGGCGCGGAACGCCGCGCCGGTCTCGAGATCGGCACCGACCAGCAGCGGCAACGTAGCCACCGCTTGGAGGGCATTCACCTTGGCGGCGATGTCGAGCGGCCCGCCCACCGACACGATGATGCCGCCCAGCTCTTGCTCGCGGACCAGGCGCTCGATGTTCGTGTACGCCGCGGCGTCGGTCGCCGTGTAGTCGCCGAGGGTCCAGATCCAGACCATCTGCGCTGCTTTCTGGCGGAGAGTCAGGGTCTTGAGCACCGAGTCGGCCCAGGCCGCGTCTGCCTTGGCATTCTGCGGTACCGCGGCAATCTCCATGATCGGCGTGGTCGGTTCCGTGCGGCGCGAGGTCGGCGCGGCCACCGGGCCACGACTGGTCTGGGCGGCGGAGGCACACGCGGCGCTGACGAGGACGGCCGACACAGACAGGCGGGCGAGTTGCGAAGTCTTCACGATCCAGGGCGGGCGGAAATGGGCGGAGTTCTCTCTGGAATCTACCCCAATCGCGCGAATTCGTGGCCAGCGGAGTATCGTCCCCCATGTCCTGTCGTGTCCCCTCCTCCCGCGCTGTCGCCGCCCTGCTCCTGCTGGCGGGCGCCCTGCCTGCCCAGGCGAGGCCAACGGGAACATCCACCGGGACTCCCACCGCGACTCCCACCCGCGCGCCGGCCGCCCCGCGGGAATGGAGCGATCGGCTCAAGGGCCTGTCACTGTACGACGGATGGCCTCTCATGCTGACGCTGTCCGGTCAGGCGCGCTGGCGCGAAGAGTTCATGCGGGCCTACAACCTGGGCACGCTGCACGACGACTTCGGGCTCACCCGGCTCATGGTTGGCGCCGACCTGCAGGCGGGCAATCCGAAACGACTGCATGGGCGCGTGCTCGCGGAACTGCGGGACGCCCAAGCGCTGAGTCGCACGCTGCCGGGCGGCACGCGCACCACCGACGGCGACCGTCACGATATCCAGAACCTCTACGCCGACCTCGGCGTCGGGCGCTCGTACGTGCGGTACGGCCGTCAGGAAGTCTCGCTGAACCGCGAGCGACTGGTGGGCGTCCCCGACTGGGCGAATACGCGTCGCGGCTCGGAAGGCGCGCGGGCGCAGCTCGTGCGCGGCCGACTGGTGCTCGAGGGCGCCGATATTCGCCCGATGATCGTGCGACTCGACCGGAGTAATCGCCCGGATAGTACGGCCCGACTTCGCACGGTGTCGCTGGGCTCCACGCCCGGTGCCGTGCGATTCGCCCGCGGGCTGCCGACGCAGTGGAACGGCTACTGGTACGAACAGACGATCCGCACCTCGTCGTCGCTCACGCGCCGCCTCACCACCGGTGCCCGCACGCTCTGGCAATTCGGCACGCCCGCGGCGTCGCGCCTCGTGACGTCGGTGGAATTCGAAGGCGCGCGACAGCGCGGGCATGCCGGCGCGCGCGCGTTGGATGCGTGGTTCTGGGTGGCCGAAACGCAGCTACAGTGGCGACGCGTGCGCGGCATGCCCTCGCTCGCCCTCGGGCTGGAAGAGGCCAGCAGCGACCGCCCGAGCACGGCCGGCAACGAAGCCTTTGCCGTACTTTATCCAGCGGCCCACCAGCACGGTGGCTTCGCCGACGTGATCGGTCGCCCCAACGTGACCGAGGTCCATGCCATCAGCAGCTGGGATCCAACGCCGTCGCTCTCGCTCCGCGGCGCGTGGTACCGGTTCGATCGACGCCGTCTCGACGACGGCGTGTACAACAAGCAGAACGTGCTCTTCCGCGCCGCCAGCGGCTCGACGGCGCGTCATGTGGCTGACGAGGTGGACCTCACCGCCGCGTGGAAGGCGACCACCCATCTGCGCGTGCTGATCGGCGGCGCCACAGTGCGGCCCGGGGCGTTTCTTTCAAGCACTCCCGGTGGTGCGCACGTGGAGCATTGGGGCTATCTCGGTACTACGTTCGCCTTCTGATCTCGTTCCTCGCTCTCGTCTCTTCGTCCCTGTCTCCGATGT
>CAMBRJ010000273.1 GCA_945870175.1 Gemmatimonas phototrophica | reverse complement strand
TTCACGCCGTCACGAACACCTCGTTGCCGTTCGGCCATCCGCCGAACACGCGCGCGGAACACCATCACCACTCGCAGGAGAATCGTCTCATGTTGGAGCAGTTCGGGTCGTCGTCGCTGGACGCGCTCGAAGAACAGGTGCCGTCCTCGGTTTTTGCGCTGGCTGCCGATGATGATGATGATATCGACGACGAACCTCTCGACGACGATCTCGATGATGATGATGATGACGTCGACTTCGACGACGATGATGACGATGATGATGACGACGATGATGATGACGAGGATGATGAGGACGACGAGGACGAAGACGATCTGGACGACGACGTCGATGGGCTTGACGAAGACGATCCGGACGCGTGAGTGAGCCGCACGAGCGATACCGACCGGTGTCGCTCGTGTGCGTTTCGGCGGTACCAGTCGGCGGTCGCACTTGCTCCGATGAGATCGGCGGGGTACATTATGCGGCTCTGGTGGAGGGTGACCCCCTCCTTTGGGCCTTTAGCTCAGGTGGTTAGAGCGCACGCCTGATAAGCGTGAGGTCGTAGGTTCAACTCCTACAAGGCCCACTGAACACGAACGGCGGCGGCATCGGACTCTCGATGCCGCCGCCGTTGTGTTTTTGCGTGGTTCTGCACGTGCCGTCGGACGTCGGTGCTCCAACACCGCGTGCAGCGCGCGGCGTGCTGCGCGCATCGCCGTGGGCTCCAACCCGGCAGCGGTAGCCGTTTGACAGATCCGCGGCAGCTCAGTATTTAACATATGCCTAGCCGCATATGAGATCGCTCACGCCTTCTGCTGGTTGCCGCATGACCGCCTGCGCCATGTCTCCGGTCGATTCGACGTCCGAGACTCCGCCTGTAGCACTCGATGACCTCGACGCCCTGTTCAAGGGGTTCGCGGACCCCACGAGACTTCGCGTCCTGAACGCCCTGGCAGCGGGGGAGCTCTGCGTCTGCGACTTGGTCGAGTTGCTCGGGCTCGCCCAACCGGCCGTGTCACGGCACCTCGCCTACCTGCGCCGCATGCGGCTGGTGGAGGCCACACGCGACTGGAAGTTCGCGCACTATCGACTGGCCGAGCCGTCGAACGCCGTGCATCGCAACCTGATTGCCTGCGTGCGGGCGTGCTTCACCGGCGTCCCTGCGCTTGATGCGGAGCGCGCGGCGGCCACGCAGCGCGTGCACGCGCGCACGTCGTGATGCGCTACGCCCTGATTTCCGATGTTCACGCGAATCTCCACGCGCTCGATGCCGTGCTGGCGGACATCGATGCGCGTGGCGACGTGGAGGCGATCTACCACGCCGGTGATCTCGTGGGCTATTCGGCATTCCCGAACGAGGTCGTCGCGCGCCTTCGCGAACGTGGCATCACCGGTATTGCGGGCAACTACGACTCCACCGTGGCCACCGCCTACAAGCATTGCGGATGCAAGAGTGAAACGCCGCGGCAGGAAGAACTCGCGCACATCAGCTACAGCTACACACTCGGCGCCGTCACTCCCGACACGGTCCGTGCGCTCGCCGCGCTGCCGTTTTCACTCGACGTTCGGCCACGTGGCGGACATGCGCCGGGGCCTCGCCTTGTGCTCGTGCACGGCACCCCGACGCTCAACACCCTGTACTGGACCGAGGATCGCAGCGACGAGTTCTGTCGCAAGATGGCGGCTGTGGTAGGGCTCAAGTCCGGCGACGCGATCGCCTTCGGTCACACGCACAAGCCGTGGCATCGGGTGGTGGATGGGATGCACTTCATCAACACCGGCAGTGTGGGACGCCCGAAAGACGGCGATTGGCGCGCGGGCTATGTGCGGCTCGAACTCGGAGACGTCGAACCCCGTGTGGAGTTCGCGCGCGTCGCGTATGATGTGGAGGCGGCCGCGCGGTGTGTGATCGACGCGGGGCTGCCCGAGGAGTTCGCCGAGTTCCTGCGCACAGGCGGGAGGCCGGCCGCCTCGTAGCCCTCCCCTCTGCTCACGAGCGCATGCGCATCTGCTCCATTGTTGTCGGAACGCGCGTGGCCGTCGGTGCCATGACCGGCTGGCTGCTCGCGGCGGGATCGCTGCAGGCGCTGCTCGCGAGCGCGGCCCCATCGGTCGCCTACGCCCACGGCGTGACCGCCGGCGACAAGGGATACATCATGGAGACGCTCGGCACGCGTATCGTGCCGTTCATGTACCTCGGTGCGAAGCATATGGTTACCGGCTACGACCATCTGCTCTTTCTGTTCGGCGTGATTTTCTATCTGTACCGCCTGAAAGACATCGGCGTGTACGTCACGCTGTTCGCAATAGGTCACTCGATGACGCTCATCGCCGGCGTCCTCACGGGTGTACACGTGAATGCGTTTGTCATCGATGCGGTGATCGGTGCCTCGGTGATCTACAAGGCGCTGGATAATCTCGGTGTCTTCTCGCGCTGGCTCCGCTACCAGCCGAATCCGCGCACCGCGACCATGGTGTTCGGGCTCTGTCACGGACTCGGATTAGCCACGAAGATGCTCGACTTCGCGTTAGGACGGGACGGCCTGCTCGGGAATCTGCTGGCCTTCAACGTAGGCGTGGAGGTCGGACAGTTCCTCTCGCTGTGCGTGATCCTGATCGCGATGAGCTTTTGGCGCCGCAGCGCGAGCTTCGTGCGCTACGCGGCTGCCGCGAATGTGCTGCTCCTGATGAGCGGCGTGGCGCTCGTGATCTATCAGGTGAACGGTTACTTCACCGCGTCACCGACCTAGGAGGCCTTCATGCAACCGCCGTACGAGCCGCCCGACGACCTGCCGTCCGTGCGCTTGCTCTCGTGGCTTTCGCTGTGCGCCCTGCTGCTCGCGGCCTTCATCTGCGTCGCCATCGTGCTGCCGGCCGAAACGGACCGCGATCCCACCGGTTTGGGTCGTGTGTTCGGGCTCGCCGAGATGGGGCGCATCAAGGTCGCGCTCGCCAACGAGGCCGCGGCCGACGCGAAGGCGGCCGACGCGATACCGAACGTCGTGGAGCGCCGGCCGACGTCCGTGCCCGGGTCACGCTGGCGCGACTCGATGTCGATCACGTTGCAACCCAGTGAGGGCATCGAGGTCAAGATGTCGATGCGTACGGCCGAGCAGGCCCGCTACGCATGGACGACGGACGGCGGCGAGGTGTACTTCAACATGCACGGCGAACCGCCAAATGCGCCTAAAGACTACGCGGCCCATCGGTACGGTAAGGGCACGTCTGCTGCCGAGTCGGGCGAGTTGGTGGCGGCGTTCGACGGCGTGCATGGATGGTTCTGGCGTAATCGAACGGAGCAGCCGATTACGATTACGCTGCAGACCGCTGGTGAGTATCTCGTACTCAAGGAGCTCAAGTAGATGAAATCGACAGTCGTGGTGGTGCTCGCGGTCGCGCTCACATTCGCCGCGCGTCCTCATGTGGCGTGGGACGGCATGGTACTCGGCGTCGGCGGATCCAAGATTCGCGGCGAGGTCGAGATGGTGGCCGGCAAGACGCCGGGCACGACCGCTGTGGAGGTCAGCGTGGCCCGCGACGCGGCGGGGGCGGTCCGCCCGTGGCACGTCCACGTGGGCAGTTGTGCCAAAGGCGGCCCGATATTGGGGGCGGCCGCGGCGTATCCCGCGTTGCGCGTGAACGGCAAGGGCGCGGCCGAGGGCGAGGCGACGTTGCGGCTCGCGCTCCCCGACAGCGGCAGCTACTACGTGAATATCCACGAATCGGCGTCGGCGATGGCCAAGATCGTGGCGTGCGGAGATCTCCTGCTCGAGGAGTAGGGGAGGCTGTCCTCACCCGCTAGACTGCAGTGATGACGACACCGACCGAAACCGCCCCCGACCGTTACTCCTACTGGCAGAACGCTCCGCTCTCGATCTCGGGCTCTCGGGTGCTGGTGGCCACGAAACCGGGGGTGTTCTCACACGGTACGGTCGATCCCGCCTCGATGATGCTGGCCGAAGCGGTGGCGTCGCTGGGGAAGAGCACTTCGGTGCACCTCAACTGCGGCAACGGCTTGGTGCCGGCGGCGGCGGCCGTGGCCGGTGGGGCGTCGGTGTTGTGGTGCTCGGATCGGTCGCTGCCGTCAGTGCAGGCCACCGAGCGTACCATG
Source organism: Gemmatimonas phototrophica (assembly GCA_945870175.1). Taxonomy (GTDB): domain Bacteria; phylum Gemmatimonadota; class Gemmatimonadetes; order Gemmatimonadales; family Gemmatimonadaceae; genus Gemmatimonas; species Gemmatimonas phototrophica_A. The sequence continues at coordinate 672 of CAMBRJ010000273.1, read as the reverse complement.
GCCGCCAACGGCATTGCTGGTTCGCATGTGGTACACGCGCATGGCACGCATGCCTTTCCGCTGGCACTGGCGGCCGACGTGGTCACCATTCGCGTATCGACCGACAAACTGGCGCTGCAGCAGCTGATCTGGGAGGCGTTTCATGCGCTTCGCATCGGCGGCAAGTGCTTCATCGCCGGCGCGAACGACGAGGGCGTGAAGCCGGCGGTGCGGTTGCTCGAGTCCATCTTCGGCATGGCGCGTTTGGACGCGCAGCACAGCGGGCATCGGATGGCGGTGGCGACCAAAACGCAGATCGCCCCCTCGTCGCTCACCGAAGGCACGTCGCCGTACCTCGACCCGGATCACTTCCGTGAGGTGGCGGTCACGCTCAAGGGCGTCGAGCACACGCTGTATTCGCGCCCCGGGGTGTTTTCGTGGGAGCATCTCGACGAGGCCACGCAACTGCTTGGCGACCTGATGGACATTCGGGCCGGTGAGTCGGTGCTCGATCTGGGCTGCGGTGCCGGTGCCCTGGGACTCACGGCGGCCACGTTGTCGGGAACCGGCCGGGTGCTCATGGTGGATGCCGACGCCGAAGCCGTGCGCTGCGTGACGCGCGGGATTGCGAAGGCCGAGCTGGGCAACGCCGAGGTGCGGGCCAGTGACGTGGGGGGCGCGGTCGGCGACGAG
>CAMBRJ010000272.1 GCA_945870175.1 Gemmatimonas phototrophica | reverse complement strand
CATGATGCCATACGTGAGACAGAGCGGTTGATCGCCGTCGCGGCAGTAATCGCATCGGCAGGCGCGGTCCACCAGCCCCGGATTCAGGATCACGTGGTCGCCCGGTGCGATGCCCTGCACCGCGTCACCGACCACATCGATCACCCCCGCGCCGTCGGAGCCCAGCACCCACCCCGGCTGGATTTTGACCCCGGGAATGCCGCCGAGGACCCAGAGGTCGAGTCGGTTGATGGCGGCCGCCTTCATGCGCACGCGCACGCTATTGGGGCCGTCGAGCGCCGGCAACGGCATGTCGTCGCGGACGCGAAGCTGGTCGAGGCCGCCATGGGCATCGATCGTCAGGGCACGCATAGTCATGGCGGGTCGGGAAGAAGGTGGACGGGTAGGTGGAATCTCCCCTGCATGGCTCGGAAACGGGAGTGCAGCGACGGTCCCCCTGACAGGGACCCTCCTCGGGCGGTCCGAGGCCTATATTGGAAGAATTACGCTTCCTGGACTGTTCACTACGACCGTCACGCCACATGTCGTCCATCAAGGTTCCACCGCTCGGCGAATCCATCGTCGAGGCGACCATCTCCCGCTGGCTCAAGAGTGAAGGCGATGCTGTCGCCGCCGGCGACACGCTCGTCGAACTCGAGACCGATAAGATCACCGTCGAGGTGCCGGCCCTGGAGGCCGGTGTGCTGACGAAGCGGCATAAAGGCGAAGGCGATGTCGTAAACGTGGGCGACGCGCTCGGTGAGATCACGGCCGGCACAGGTGCGGTCGCGGCCACAGCTGCGGCGCCAGCCGCGACGCCAGCCGCTGCGGCGCCAGTGCCTCCTGCCACCGCCGTCTCGGCCCCCGGGGTGAAGGTGTCTCCGGCCGCCGCGCGTCTCGCGACGGAAGCGGGGATCAACCCGGCCGACGTGACGGGTACCGGTCGCGGTGGCGTGGTGTCCAAGCCCGACGTGGTTGCCGCCATCGCGGCGCCGGCCAAGGCCGCGCCGGCTCCAGCCGCCGCCGCGGTGCCGTCGGGGACGCGCGAAACGCGCGAGAAGATGACAACGCGTCGCAAGCGGATCGCCGAAAACCTGTTGCTCTCACAGCATCAGACGGCGCATCTGACGACGTTTAACGAGATCGACATGACGGCCATCACGGCCCTTCGTGAGCGGCTCAAGGATCGCGTCGAGAAGGCGCAGGGCATCAAGCTGTCGTACATGCCGTTCTTCGTGAAGGCGGCCTGTCTCGCGCTCGAGGCCTATCCGGCGGTCAACGCGCAGATCGACGGCGATACGATCGTATACAAGCACTACGTGAACATGGGCATTGCGGTGGCCAGCGACGCCGGGCTCGTGGTGCCGAACGTGAAGGACGCCGACACGAAGAGCATCGTGCAGATCGGCAAGGACATCGCGGCCGTGGCCAAGCGCGCGCGTGACGGCAAGCTGTCGATGGATGACCTCACCGGTGGCTCGTTCACGATCACCAACGGCGGCGTATTCGGCTCCCTGCTCTCGACGCCGATCATCAACTACCCGCAGGTCGGCATCCTCGGGCTGCACAAAACGCAGGACCGCCCGGTCGCGATCGACGGCAAGGTCGAGATCCGTCCGATGATGTACGTCGCGCTCTCGTACGATCACCGGATGATCGACGGACAGCAGGCGGTGCTCTTCCTCGTGCGCTTCAAGGAGCTCATGGAAGACCCGGCCGCGATGCTGCTGTAATAGCGACGTACGGGGTACGGAGTAGGGGGTAGGGAGTCGGGGGTTACCCCAATCTTCCTACCCCCTCCTTCGTACTTCGCAGTGACCAAAGCACCACGACGCCCCGAGCGTTTCCGCCGGGACGTCGGGCTTCACCAGCACGCGTTTCAATGCGAGGATTGGAGTCGCGGCCAGCGATAGTAGTGCTGCACAGTTTGGAAGCGACGCGAATGTCGTGCCGTCGTGCCGTCGTGCGTAATGACGCGCCGTTCGGCGGTCGGTAACGCCGCCGCACGGTGATTGCGCGGGTAATGTACGAGCGGCCCCGCTGGGGCCAATGGGGATGCCCGTTCGCACCCCGAGCCGTTACGGATCCGAAACGCAATCCGCCACAGCCGGTGGGCCTGGAGTGGCCTGCCGTTAGAAGGTGAGGGCGAGTGACGTCACCAACACGCCACTTCGCCGCGACAGCGCAGGGGTGGGGCCGCCGCCGGGCACACCCGTGGGAAAGACCGTCGCGTCGGCCGCGTAGCCGCGCGCTTCCGTTCGCCAGAGAACGCGAGCCTCCGGTCGCACATCGATGCCGATCGACGCGGAATTGGCACGAAACGGCAGTGGACCGCCCGTGCGCACCACGATCTGGTCGCCATCGGCGAATCGTTCGGCGCGCGCGACGACGGCCAGCGAGGGGCGTACCCAATAGCGACCGATCAGCGTGGCACCATACCATCCGGACGACTGCCGCGCCGCCGTGAGGCTGTCATGATCGTGCTGCCGACCGACATCGGCCTGCGCGAGCACCTCCGCGCGATCGGACAGTCGCGACCGCACACCAACGCCGTTGAACAGTCTCAGCCGGGCCCCCGGCTCGTTGCCGGCATAGGCATACCACGACACCGTCGTGGTGGAATTCGCCGCGACATCGACACGGAGGCCGAGACTCTTGTCCTCGTTGTTCTCGGAGATATTCTGCCAGCCATTCACCACATCGACGCGTGCCGTTACCGAGGAGGAGAGCTGCCAGGTGGCGCGCACCCCGGTGGAGTAAAACGGTGAGAAATCGGCCACGAATGAGCGGGTGTAGGTCGGGTTGTCGCGACTCACCCACGCCTCCATGCCGATGTGCGAATAGAACACGCCCACATCGACCCACAGCGTCGGCGTGAGCTGATAGCCGGCGTACGCTTCCTGCAGCATTCTGGAGAGGGCGTCGCCACTGACCGCGCCCTGGCGGGGCTCGGCGGCGTAGTTCGATTGCACCGACGTCCCGGCCTGTACGGCGAGTCGGCCCCGAACGCGACGCCGGGCCACCGTGGCCTCGACGAAAGCGAGATTCACGTTGAACTCGTTGTGCCGCGCCGGCTGCGTCGTGAAGGCTCGATCACGCGTGGCGGGACGATTGACGTCGAAGGCATAGGCGGCATCGACGAAGGCACCGACGACAAGCGATCGACTGGTGTCCGTTAATGCCGCCTGGGCACGTAGCGGTGCCGGCCGGCCGAGCAGCAGCGCGACGATGGCGACACCGAGCAGGCGCCGGGCGCCGAGATGAGGGAGAGGATCCATGATACGCTGAACGCTAGCACGTCAGACGCGCGGAGCGAGGGGGTCCGGGACAGCGCCGTGAAGATCCCACAAAAGATTCACGCGGAATTAGCTTTCCCGCATGATCTCCCCGACTCTTCAAACTGCCGACGTCGTGGTGCTCGGCGGCGGCCCCGGCGGCTATGTCGCCTCGATTCGCGCGGCGCAACTCGGCCTCACCGTTACCTGCGTCGAGTTCGACCAGACGCTGGGTGGGACGTGCGTGAACGTAGGGTGCATTCCCTCGAAGGCACTCCTTCAGAGCTCCGAACACTACGAATGGCTGCGTCTGCATGCGGCCGAACACGGCATCAAGATCGATGGCGCGTCGGTCGACCTGCCGACGATGATGGCTCGCAAAGCGGACGTCGTGGCCCAGAACACCAAGGGCGTCGAGTTCTTGTTCAAGAAGAACAAGATCACCTGGGCCAAGGGCTACGGCACGCTGCAGCCGGGCAACGTGGTGGAAGTGATTGGGGCCGACGGCACGATCTCGTTCTGGCAGGGCCAGTCGGTGATCATCGCCACGGGCTCGGTGCCAGTGCAGCTACCGTTCCTCAAGTTCGACGAGCAGCGTGTGCTGTCGAACGTGGGTGCGCTCTCGATTCCTGAAGTGCCGAAGCACTTGGTCGTCGTGGGCGGCGGCGTGATCGGCCTTGAGCTCGGTTCGGTGTGGCGCCGCCTGGGTGCCAAGGTCACGGTCGTCGAATTCCTGCCCACGATTCTCACCGGCAACGATGAGGATCTGGTGAAGGAAGCGGACAAGATCTTCCGGAAGCAGGGTCTCGAGATCCACACGGGCACGAAGGTGACCGGTGCCGATGTGCACAGCGATGGCGTGCGCGTGCACGTGGAGAAGGACGGGGTGGCCTCGCATCTCGATGCGGACTACGTGCTGGTATCGGTGGGCCGCAAGTCCGCCATCGGCGGCATCGACCCGACGGCGCTTGGCCTCGCGATGGGCCCGCGCGGCGAAATTCTCGTGGATGATCAGCAGAAGACGAACGTGCCGGGCGTGTATGCGATCGGCGACGTGTGCGGTGGCAAGCTGCTCGCGCACAAGGCGGAAGAAGAAGGCGTGATCGCCGCCGAAGTGATCGCGGGCAAGCCGGTGCATATGCACCACCGTACGATCCCGGGGATCGTGTACACGTGGCCGGAACTCGCGACGGTGGGCCTCACCGAGCAGGAAGTGAAGGCCAGTGGCCGGGCGTATCGCGTGGGCAAGTTTCCGTTCAGCGCGAACGGCAAGGCGCGCACGATGGGCGAAACACAGGGCTTCGTGAAGTTTGTCGTCGACCAGGACACCGACGAGATCCTGGGCTGCCACATGATCGGCCCGAACGTGGCGGACCTGCTCAGCGAAGTGGTGCTGGCCATGGAATACCGCGGCAGCGCCGAAGACATCGGTATCACGGTGCACTCGCACCCGACGCTGAGTGAGACGGTAAAGGAAGCGGCGTTGAGTGCGTTGGGTCGCGCGATACACATGTA
>CAMBRJ010000271.1 GCA_945870175.1 Gemmatimonas phototrophica | reverse complement strand
CTTGAGCTCGGGCGTGAGCTTGGCCGCGTTCGCATCGGCCGCCTTCTTCACCTCGGCGAAGCGCGCCACCACACTGTCGCCGCGGGTCTGCTGCGCGGCCACGGCCTTCTGGAACTGCACCACCTTGAACCGAAACGCGTCGAGCGCCTTGAGTTCGCCCTCCGACATCGCCTGTTCGGTGTCACGCAGCAGCGCGAAGCGCTGGGTGAGCACCGTGCTTGTGCCCGTTTTCGGCGTGATGGTGAGACGCACCGTGTAGCGGCCCGGCGCCGCGGTGTAGCTGGGCGTCGCGCCACGACCGAAGCCGCCACCGAATCCACCGCCGCCGAATCCAGCGCCCGCGGCTGGTGCACGACCGGCGGCCACGTTGGTATCCACCGCGGCGGTGAGCGGCGCGCCCACGCGCATATCCCACACCGGGCGGAACATGCCGCTACGACGCGGCACGGGAAGTTCGCGCACGATCCGTCCGCCGCCGTCGATGATCTCGAGCTTGGCCTTGTCGTCGGACGCGATGGTGTTGATCAGATACGCCAGGCGCACGCCATTGTCGGGATTCTGCCCGGTGAAACCGGTGGAGCCCATCCCCGAGTTTCGGCTGTTGTTGAGCGTCATCGCGATCTCATTGCGCGCCGGGAACAGATACGCCACCTCGGCCCGCTTGGCCTCGGCCAACTTCTCCAGCGGTCCGAGATCGTCGAGGATGTACACCCCACGGCCGTGCGTGCCGAGCACGAGGTCGTTCCAGCTCGACTGGATCTGCATGTCCCACACCGGCACACCCGGAATGCCGGTTTTGAGCTGCGTCCAGTGCGTGCCATTGTCGACCGTGAAGAACGCGCCGAACTCGGTGCCGACGAAGAGCAGGTTCGGCTGACGGAAATGCTCGCGGATCACCTGCACCGCACCACCGTCGGGGAGGTCACCGGCAATCGACGTCCACGTGCGACCGAAGTCGGTGCTGCGCATGACGTACGGCTTGAAGTCGTTGCTGCGATGACCGTCGAAGGTGGCGTACAGCGTGCCTTCGCTGTGCGTCGAGAACTGCACGCGGCTCACGAACGTGGTGTCGGGCACGCCGGGGAAGCTGGCGGTCTTCGTCCACGACTTGCCGTCGTTCTGCGTGACCTGAACGAGTCCGTCGTCGGTGCCGACGGCCAGCAGTCCGGCGCGCCGCGGCGACTCGGACACGGTGGAGATGTTGCTGAACTCGGCCGTGCCTTCGTGCAAACCGAGCACATCACGCGACGGCACGGTACCGCGCATAGGCAGGCTGTCGCGATCCACGTTTCGCGTGAGATCGGGGCTGATCGTGGTCCACGAGTCGCCGCGGTCGGCGCTCTTGAACAAGTAGTTCGCCGCCATGTACAGCGTGCGGCCGGTGTGCTGCGACGGTACGATCGGCGCGCTCCAGTTCCAGCGATGCCGTTCGCCATTCTTCGGATACGGCTTGATGCTCTTGGTCTGTCCGCTGCGCGCGTCGTAGCGCACCACACCACCGTTCTGCGACTCGGCGTACGCGATGTTGTGGTCGAGCGGATCGGGCACGTTGTAGAAGCCGTCGCCGCCTGCCATGCGATACCAATCGGCGTTGGACGGACCGAAGGCGTTGCGGGTGCGGCTCGGGCCGCCCCACGTCTGATTGTCCTGCAGTCCGCCGTACACGTTGTAGAACGGTGTGGCGTTGTCGACGGCAATGGCATAAAACTGCGCGCCGACGATGTTTTCCACGTTGTACCAGGTGCGGCCGCGATCGTAGGAGATGTCGACGCCGCCGTCGTTGCCGAGTACGATGTGGTCGCGATCCTCCGGATTGATCCAGAGGGCGTGCGCATCACCGTGCACGCCGCCACCGCCAGCGAAGCCGATCCACGTTTTGCCACCGTCGTACGACTCCTGCGAGCTCGCGTTCAGGCGATACACATGCTCGGCGTCGGTGGGATCGCAGCGCACCTGGCTGTAGTACCACGCCGTGCCGTTGCTGCTGTTCACCAGCTTCCAGGTGCTGCCGGCGTCGTCGCTGCGATAGAGGCCGTTGGCGGCCGCCTTCGCGTGCACCGAGGCATACACCGTGCTGGGGCGCGAGCGGCACACCGTGAGACCGATGCGGCCGATCTCACCGGTGGGTAAACCGCCCGCCAGCTTAGTCCACGTGTTCGCGCCATCGGTGGTCTTCCAGATCGCGCTCTCGGTGCCACCGGGAAGGAACCCGTACTCGCGACGCTCACGCTGCAGCGATGCCGCATAGAGCACGTCGGGGTTGGCGGGATCCATCACGAGTTCGGTGAAGCCCGTCTGCGCGGAGATCGACTTGGTGTTCGTCCACGTCTTGCCGCCGTCGATCGTTTTGAAGAGCCCGCGTTCGCCACCCGACGCCCAGAGCGGTCCCATGGCGGCCACGTACACGATGTCGGGATCGCGCGGGTCGATCACGATGCGGCCGATGTGCTGCGACTTGGGCAGCATCGGCTTGGACCACGTCTTGCCACCGTCGGTGGACTTGAACACGCCCACGCCCCACGACGAGCTGCGCATGTTGTTCGCTTCGCCGCTGCCGACCCAGACCACGTCGCCGTTGGACGGGGCGGCGGCCACGGCGCCGATGGAGCCGACACCGATCGAATCGGACACCGGCGTCCACGTCAGCCCGCCGTTGGTCGTCTTCCACACGCCGCCGGTGGCCACGGCCACGTACATGGACGTGCCAAGTCGGCCGCCGCGCAGGGTGCGCGGGCCTTCGACCACCGAGACATCAGCGATGCGGCCGCTCATCGAGGCCGGGCCAATCGCGCGGAACGCGAGCGGTCGCACGAGCAGCGAGTCGGCCAGCGACGAGGACGCGGATGGCGCCTGCGCCGACACCATGGCGGGGAGTGCCGACGCGACGGCTACGGCGAGGGTGACCACGGCGCGGGCCGTGGAGCGTGTGAACAGGTGAGGCATGGCGGAGTGAGACGGGGAAAAGCAGCGGACTGAACGGACTGATCAGAGAAACGTACGCGTCGCCCCCCCCGCTCGCTGCCGCCTCCGGCCTCAACGCGCGAGCGGCGCCGTTGCGTCAGTGTCCGTGGTCGGCCATCACATCGCCGCGCGCCAGCGCCATGTGGTGCGCGGCGTGATGATCGCCGGTGGCCATGAGGCCGATGAACCCGAGGGCGCGGAGCTTCGCGACCGCGGCGGTCTCGGACTGGTCGGCTGCGGTGACGATGAGGCGCACGCCGTCGACGAGTTCCGTGCGCACCACGCGCGGCCCGCCGCTGTTCCGGACCATGGTGACATGCGCACCGGTCATGCGCTTGATGGCGGCAATCGTCTCACCGGTGCCGCGCACGACGAACTGCGCGCCGCCCGTGACGGGGGTGGCCGCCACGCGACTGCGCAGGGTGACGAGGTCCATGTCGACCAGATGCAGGCGCAGGCGTTCGATGTTGACCTTCGACCAATCGGTGCTGGCATCAGCCTGCAGCATGGCGACGATCTCACTGATGGCCGCAAATGCAGCGTGCCCACCCTGCGTGGGTAGCGGCGCGGCGGTGGGATGCGTCATGCCGGGAGTGTGGACATGCTCTTGGGCCGCGAGGGGCGCTGCGGCCACCAGCGGCCATGCGCACATCGCCGACAGCGCGATCGATAGGGAACGCCGCATGTTGGGTCTCGGAGGGAATACAGGGAGCACGGTCACGACGGCCCGATGCCGTGGACAGACCGCCGGGCAGGACGGTGGCGCAACATACCGCCCGGTGCCTTGGCCAACGATAGGGTGCTTGTCGAACATCATCCAGCCGCCTCGAGCACAGCCGAGCCTGGTACGAAGTCTGCCAGGGAGACCCTCTTGCTCTTTTAGATATACGCATTTATGTATATCTGTATATGCAAACCTCATCACATTTCCCGATCGCGCTGGTGTGGGCTGTGCTCGCCTCCCTGTCGGCCTCGCCGGCAGGCGCCCAGTCGGGCCCGCTCTCGCTCGCTGATGCGATGCGCGAGGCCGACCAACAGGCCTTCGGCAACCGCATCGCTGCGGCGAATACGGCCGGCGATCGTGCCCGCGCCCGGTTGCCGCTCAAAGGCATTCTGCCTTCGGCGCGCATCGAAGCCGGGGTGGTCCGCACGACGGACCCTATCGGGGCCTTCGGGACCACGTTGCGTCAGCGGCTGGTCACGCCAGCGGCCTTCGAACCCGCCAAGCTCAACGACCCCAGCGCGGTCACCAATGCGCAGGGTGGGTTGGTCCTCGAAGTCCCCCTCATGAACGGCGACGCGTGGCTTGCCCTGCGCGCCGCGCGAGCCGCCGCCGACGCCAGTGCGGCCGCCGGCGAGTGGTCGGCGGTGTCGACCCGCGCCGACGTGGTTCGTGCCTATTACGGCGCGATTCTGGCCGAGGCCAAGGCCGGCGTACTCGCGCAGGCGCAGCAGGCGGCCGACGCCGGCGTGCGTCAGGTCCGCGCCATGGTCACGCAGGGATTGGTCACCAAGGCCGACGCCCTGCAAGCCGGTGTGCGCGCGTCGGACGTGGCCGCGCAGTTGCTCGGTGCCCGCAGCGACGCGCTCTCCGCCCGACAGCAGCTGGCCCTCCTGCTGGGACGCACCGGAGCCGAGCTACCCACGTTGCCGGCCGCGCTGCCCGATGACGCGGCGGTCTTGGCCCTTGCGGCGCACGACAGCGCGGCGGCGAGCGCCACGGCGGCGAGCGCCACGGCGGCGAGCGCCACGGCGGCGAGCGCCGAACCTCGCGATGACGTGCGCGCGGCGCAGGCGGGCGTGTTGGCCGCATCCG
>CAMBRJ010000270.1 GCA_945870175.1 Gemmatimonas phototrophica | reverse complement strand
AGCAGGAATCGGGCTCGGCGTGCGTGAGCAGTCGTGGCAACGACGGCAGCATCACCTATCGCGATTGGCGTCCGGTGGGGGCGAGCGAGTACAGCTACGTGGCGCCCGATCCGCTGAATCCCGATATCGTGTACGGTGGTACGGTGTCGCGCTTTGATCGTCGCACGGGACAGACGCAGAACGTGAGTCCGACCATCGGGCGAACGCGCGGCGCGGCCGGCAGCGGCCCGGATTATTTCCGCGGCGTGCGCACGATGCCGATTCTCTTTTCACCGATCAACCCACGCAAGCTGTACTACGGCACCAACGTGGTGTGGAGCACGGTGAATGGCGGCACCACGTGGAAGCGGCTCAGTGACGATCTGTCGCGCGAGACGTGGAAGGTGCCCGCGAGCGTGGGTACGTATGCCAACACGCCGAGTGCGAAGCCGACGCGACGTGGCGTGGTGTACACGATTGCACCGAGCTACGTGGACTCGAACACCGTGTGGGCGGGCACAGACGACGGTCTCATTCACGTGACGCGCAATGGCGGCGCGACGTGGCGCAACGTGACGCCGCCGCAGCTCGGGGCGTGGTGGAAGGTGTCGATCATGGACGCGTCGCACTTCAGCGCGACGACGGCCTATGCGGCCGTGAACACGCTGCGCCTCGATGACTTGCGGCCGCACATCTATCGCACGCGCGATGGTGGCGCCACGTGGACGGAGATCGTGAGCGGCCTTGCGACCGACGCGCCGATTAACGTGGTGCGCGAGGATCCGAAGCGGCGCGGCCTGCTGTATGCGGGCAGTGAAACGCAGGTGTGGTTTTCGCTCGACGACGGCGATCACTGGCATTCGCTGCGTGGCAACATGCCGGCCATCTCGATCCGTGACTTGATCATCAAGGACGACGACATTGCCGTTGGTACGCATGGCCGTGGCTTCTGGATTCTGGACAACGCGACGGCGCTGCGGCAGTGGAACGCTGCCACGGCGAACGCGCCGGCCACGCTGTTCAAGCCGGCGGTCGCCACGCGTGTGCGCTACTCGATGTACACCGACACGCCGGTGCCGCCCGATGAACCGCGGGCGGAGAATCCGCCGGATGGCGCGATGATCGATTACTACTTGTCGCGTGATGCGCGGTCGGTGAAGCTCGAGCTGGTGAATGCGACGGGCCGGGTGTTGCGCACGTTCGCGAGCACGGACGCCACGCCGGCGCCGACCGATGCCGGCAACTGGCCGCGCTACTGGTTCCGTCCGGCCGCCGCGCCAAGCACGAAGGCGGGATTGCAGCGCTTTACGTGGGATCTGCACTACGCGCGGTCGAGCACCGAGTGCTCGCTGCCGATCTCTGGCACACCGAACAACACGAAGTGCGAGCCCGAGGGGCCGTGGGTGATGCCGGGTGTGTACACGGCGCGGCTCACGGTGGATGGGGTGGTGCAGTCACAGACGTTCAGCGTGCGGATGGACCCGCGCGTGAGGACGCCGGCCGCCGCGCTGAAGCAGCAGCACGATCTATCGGTGGCGCTGTACGACGCGATCGTGGAGGCGACGGTCTTGGCGGCCGAGGCGCGTGCCGGCGGGCGTGCTGCGTTTATTGGCGCGGACGGCTTTGGCGGCGTGGCCGCGGCCCACCAGTCGGTGATCGATGCGTTGCAGGACAGCGATGCGCCGGCCACCGATGTGATGGTGCAGGCGGCGCGCGCGCGGCTGGCGGCGTATGCGGCGCTCAAGGCGCGGTGGATGGCGAAGTAGGCGGAACGCCTCGCCAACCACACACGCGATTACCGCCGAGGAGGTGGCGTGTATCCCGGTGGGGGGCCGTCGGGGTGCATGGCGCACGCCGGCGGCTGTTCGATGGTGTACGTGAAGTTCGCGATCCGCCACGCCGGCCCGACCTGCACCAGCGTGAGGAGGTCGATGCCGCAGTGCGACCACTTGCCTGCGGCCCACAAGTCGTAGGGCATCCACACCGACGCGATGGTGCCGGACACGCGCACGATCGGGTCGTAGCCGCGCTCGATGATGGGCGCCCGTTTGCCGGTGGCGCGCTGGGACGCCACGGTACGCACGGTGTAGCTGCCGCCGCGACCGTCCCGATCCTGTGCGGGGAAGACCATCGCTTCGGGAATCATGAGATCGGAAAGCGCGATCAGGTCGCCGCTGTTGATGTGCAGGAGTGCCGAGTCGACCACGGCCATGACGGCCGCGCTCGTGGCGGTCGACGAGCCCGGCGCTCTCGCCGAGACCGACGCGCATGCGCTAAGCGTGAGTACGAGAAACAGCGGGGTGATACGTGCGCGCATCGGTCGAGGAGTGAAGGTGAGACTGCGAGCCACGACCAGCATCATCGTGATCGATTAGAGGTATTCGCGCGCTCGTGGACTATCCACCGCGACGTGGCGTGGGTGGCGCGACGAACCGATGGGAACGCTGTTCGTAGGCGTGCGCCATCGCCAGCAGTTTCGCATCGGTGCCGGGAAGGCCCACGAACGACAGGTTGCCCGCTGGCATGCCGTTCGCGCCGTAGCCCGCCGGCACGGAGACCTCGGGGAGTCCGAGCCAATTGCCATAGCCGAGCGTGGTGCGCACATCCGGCCACGGGTCGGTGGCGGCGGGCGCACCGAAGGGCATCGTGGGATAGATCATGGCATCGATCCCCTTCGCACGAAACGACGCGGCCAGCTCGGCCACGATCGCACGGCGCGAACGGGCGAATGATTGACTGGCGGCGTCAGCTTCATAAGGCTGGGTGATCAGCACGCTCATGGCGTCCCACTCGGCGGGGAGCACATCGTAAAAGGCGCGAAAGGCGGCGAGACCGCGCTTCACCTGCTGTTCGGGATTTCGCGTGGCGTTCCCGCCTTGCCCGGCGAAGTAGCGCAGCAGCGCGTTGGCCGTGGGCGCGGGCGCATTGTGGTTTGGCGCGACGTCACCGCGCGCCTTCGCGGCGGCGGCGAATTGCTCGCGCACATCCGCGCGATTCACCGACGGCACGAACGGTTCGATGATCGCCCCGGCGCTCGCGCAGTCGGCTACGGCGCGGTCGAAGTCGGCTATCGCGTCGGCGGTCATCTGCGCGCGTGGAACGTGAAACTCCACGAGTCCCAGTCGCGCGCCCACCAGTGCATCGTCACGGAGCGCACGCAGCTGGCCGCGCGCGTAGCGCGTTCGATCGGCGAGGCCGTCGGATGCATCGGGGCCGGCGATCGCATCCAGCATGAGTGCGGCGTCTTGCACCGATCGCGCGAGCGGGCCGTGCGTATCGAGATACGGCCAGGTCGGAATGACGCCCGTGCGTGGTACCAGCCCGAACGAGGGCTTGATGCCGACGACGCCGGTGAACTGCGCTGGAATGCGATTGGAGCCACCGTCATCGGTGCCGAGTGCGGCGAATGCCATTCCGCAGGCCACGACGACGGCCGATCCGGCGCTCGAGCCTCCGGGCGTACGCAGTCCGTCGCGATCGTGAGGATTGCGCACCTGCCCAGTGAGTGAGCTGGTCCCGTTGCCACGGTAGGCGAAGTCGTCGGCGGCGGTTTTTCCGAGCAGGACCGCACCGGCCGCGCGCAATCGTTGTACTTCGAGGGCGTCGCGCGTGACCGCATCGGGGAACAGTCTCGCCCACTCGGCGCTCGACGCGGTGGTGGGCATGCCTTGCATGTCGTAGATCGATTTCGCGAAGAGCGGGACGCCGTCGAGTGGCCCGATCAGGGCGCGGCGCTTCGCGCGCGCGTCAGAAGCTCGGGCTTCCTCGAGCGCGGTGGTGGCGAATTGATCGATCGCGCGCAGCGCGCTGTTGTCGGCGCGACAGCGGGCAAGCGCCTCGGTGGTCACTTCGACGGCGGAGAACGCACCACGCAGACGGCCCGCCTGAAACTGGGCGATCGTACCGGTGAGTGGGTCGTCGGCGCGGTGTGGCCAGCCAACGAGCGGTACTGCCATCAGGGCGCTGAGTTGCACGAGCGCTTCACGGCGCGTGGGCGACATGGCGAGTGTGGCCGGAATATGTGAGTGCGCCGTGTAGAGGCCGCGAGCGGATGACGGAAGATGCGAGTCGTCAGGGGCGCCCGCTAGCTCACGCGCGATAAACGCACTACGCACGCGCGGTGTCGCTCCGCGGTGCGCTTAGGGCAGGTCGACGGCGCGCTTGCCAAGCGGTGCAAAGGAGACGGCGGCCAGCCGGAAATGGGCAAAGCCGAACGGAATGCCGATGATCGTGATGCAATACGCGATGCCGGCCAGCACGTGGGAGATCCAGAGCCAGATGCCGGCGAAGATGATCCAGAGAAGGTTCGCCACGCCCGTGCCGATGATCGGCTCGTCGCCTACCGACCGTGCATCGACCAGCGTGCGTCCAAACGGCCACGCCGCGAAACCGGCAATGCGGAAGGCCGCGACGGCGAACGGAATGCCAACGACGGTAATGGCCAGCAGCAGTCCGAGGAGCATCCAGGCGATGCCGGCTACGAGGCCGCCGCCAAAAATGAACCACAGGATGTTGAGGAGCAGGGTCACGAAACGGCTCAGCGGGAAGGGTGGTGGTACGCGTGCGTACGAGGCCCTACGTTGTGGATCGATCGTTTGCTTCATTCCGACCGCTTCCTTTACTCGCCATCCCGTTCGTTACGAGAACACGGCGTGCTCGCCACGGTCGTCGGTGGCGTCGCCGCGCAGCCGCTTGGCGAAGAAATCCACCAGCGTGTCCTGTCCGGTCGACGGCGTGGCCGCGGCGTCATAGCGATGCGCGATCGGGTCCCAGACGAGCATGGACTCCGTCGCGTAGTAGCGGCCGATGCGGGCCAGC
>CAMBRJ010000269.1 GCA_945870175.1 Gemmatimonas phototrophica | reverse complement strand
CCGCGGGTGCGCCCACTGCTCAACACCGAGAATGCGGTGACGGGTGGCTCGATCGAGGCGCGCGAGCTCACGTCGTTGCCCACCGATGCCCGCGACCCGATCGCGCTGCTGTACAACATCCCCGGCATTGCGCAGGCCACCGGGTTCTTCGGCGACGCGCCGCGGCTGTCGTTCAACGGCGGCAACTCGCTGTATTCGCAGAACCTGCTTGATGGGCTCGACAACAACGAAGGGTTCTTGGGCGGCCCTCGCGTGGAGGTGCCGCTCGGCGGCATCGCGCGCATGGACGCCTTGGTGAACACGTACTCCACGCAACTCGGCCGCAGCCCCGATGGCATCGTGGACATCACGTCGGCGGCCGGCCGCGCCGCGCTCACGGGTGACGCCTTCGTGTATCAGCGTCCCGGTCGCCCGCTCGACGCGCGCGTGCCGGTGACGTTCGGCGCCGAACCGAATGCGTTGGCCCGTAGGCAGGAGGGCTTTCAGCGTGTGCAGGCCGGCGGCTCGTTGCGCGGCGCGATCGATCCGGCGCGCACCTTCTTTGCCACGGCCGCCGAGTACACGCGCGAACAGGAAGATCGTATTGGCTCCACCGCGCAGGCGCAGTTTCTGGGCACCGAAACCCGGCAGACGTGGAAGGGATACGGTCGCCTCGATCATGGCTGGTCGCCCACGCAGACGACCACGTTGCGACTCGCCGCGAGTGCGGTGGATCGCGAAGGCGACGGCAGCGGTGTCCTCACGCCCGAAGCGGATATCACCACGCGCCGCATCGGCTCGTTGTCGGCGCTGATCCATCGCAGCGCGCTGCGCGATGGACGCGCGTCGAACACGGCCTCGGTGCAGTTCGGCACCTTCCGGTGGTACTTCCCGCCGGCGCGCAGCGACTTCGCGCGACCGCAGGTCACCGTGCTCGCGCCCGACTTGTCCACGCAGGCGATCGTGGGCTCGAGCAACTTCGTGTTCGACGAAACCGAGCGGCAGTGGCAGCTGCGCGACGTATTCGAAACGGCCATCGGCGATCGCCACACGCTGCGCATTGGTGGTGATGTCGTCGCCGGCGCGTTCCGCTTGGCGGCGGCCAGCACGAATCCCACCGGTTCCTACGTGGTGTTCAACGATGGCAACATCAGGCCGCAGGCAGGGCGCCCGCTGTCGATCACCGATATTCCGGCCAACGCGCGCGTGCAGTCGTACACGATCGATGCGCGCCCGCAGCAGGTGAATCTGTCGCAGGCCGTGTACAGCGCCTTCGTGGAAGACACGTGGCGCCCTACGCCGTCGCTGACGGTGGTGGGCGGTGTGCGCTGGGACTACGACGACATCACCTCGCGGGGCGAAAGCGACGCCGACCTCGACAACGTGCAGCCACGGCTGTCGTTCAACTGGGCGCGCACCGAGCGTGAGGTGATGCGCGGCGGTGTGGGCCGCTATGCCGGCAAGCTGCCCTATGCGATCTACTCCGACGCCATTCAGCTGGGAGCGACCGGCAATGCCGTGCTCACCTTCAGCGGGGTCAGTGCACCGGCATTCGGCGCCGGCCCAGTGCCCGCCAACATCCCCAATGCCGACGTGCAGTCGGTGCCGCGCGAGATCTTCCGCACGTTTGCACTCGGCCTCGATCAACCCATGAGCTGGCAGAGTACGCTCGGGTATCAGCGTCAGTTCGGACGGGCGTGGGCGCTCAGCGCCGATGTGGTATGGAGCGAGACGCACAATTTGCCGTGGATGGCGGATCTCAATCCGATGTCGCGTCGCCTTACCGCTGCCGACTCGGTGCCGCGCCTCTGCGCGAGTGCGTTCTCCTGCCCCGGGGATGCGTCGCGGCCCAACAATCCGACCGCCGTGGGCTACCGCCGACTCTCTACGGCGCAGAGCGGCGGGTCGGCGCGATACGTCGCATTGTACGTGGCGGGCCGCCGCGCCCTCACCGACCGCTGGCAACTCGACGCCAACTGGGTCTGGTCGCGCGCGCAGAACAACACCGAGGACATCAACTTCTCGGCCACCCAGGGCAACTGCTTCGACACCAACCGTATCGACGCCGTGACCGGTGCCGCCTGCACGAGCGATGAATGGGCCGATGCCAACAATGATCGGCGTCATCGCGTGACGGTGCGCAGCGTGTACGAATCGCCGCGCGGATTCACCGTCAGTATGATCGGCGATGCGCAAACCGGGGTGCCGCTCAACCGCTTGGCGGGTGCGGTGACCGGCAGCGGTATCGCGCGCTACGACCTGTTGGGTTCGGGCCCGATTCGCGGCAACGGCTTCATCGGCAACGCCGATCGGTTCTTCGGTGTGGCGCGTAACGCCGAGCGGTTGCCGGGCTTCGTGACGGTGGGCGCGAGTGCGTCGTACCGGCCGCGCGTGGCGGCGCTACGTGGCCTCGAACTGCGGGCCGATGTGTTCAACCTGCTCAATTCGCTGGCTTGGGGCGGCTACGCGAATGGCATTGGCGGCGGTGGCAGTCGCACGCAGTTCGGGCGGCCGGGCGATCCAGTCTACCTGTTCTCGGCGGCCCCGCCGCGGCAGTTCCAGTTCTCGGCCCGCTATCTGTTCGGTGACCGCGGTGCGCTCTAAAAAGCGCTCGAGAACGCACTCTGACCGACGCGCTTCGCGGCGCGTAAGCTTCGTGGCATGATCGACGAACCGTTTCGGCAATGGCTGGCGCGTCGCGCGAGTGTACCCGCGGTGGCGCTTTATCGCGCGGGCATCACGGCCAATCAGGTGACGGTCGTGGCGGCGGTACTCGGGCTGACCGCCGCCGCGCTGGTCGCCGTGCAGCTCACGTGGCTTGGTATCGGTCTGTGGCTGGTGAGTCGCCTGCTGGACGGTTTCGATGGCATGGTCGCGCGGCTCAGTGGGCAGAGCTCGCTGTTCGGCGGCTACCTCGATATCACCCTCGACATGGTGGCGTACTCCGCGATGGCGATCGCCTTCGCCATCGCGATGCCGGCCGATGTCGTGCTCTGGATGCTGGTGCTACTGGGCTACGTGTTGGCCATTACCACGACGCTCGCGTTGTCATCGCTGGCCGAGAAAGCAGACCGGCAACTGGGTGGCGACCGGTCGATTCAGTTCACACGCGCGCTGGCTGAAGGAGGCGAGACCACCGCGGTGTACGTGGTCATCGCGCTCGCGCCATCGGTCAGTCGATATGTGCTGGTGGTGTGGATTACGCTCCTCACCATCACGGCCATCCAGCGCACGGCGCTCGCCCGTCGGTTGTTGGCGTAACGCCGTGACGGCGCGCGCCATCAGGGCGCGCCGTCGGCCTGCTCGCGAAAGTCGTTGTTCTCATGGCTGGTTGCGCGGCCCGTGATGCCAGAGGCCGGCCGCGTGAACGGCGTGCCGGTGGCATCGGACGACGGCTGATGCGGCGTGTTGGAACGGGACTGCGGCTGACGATCGAATCGCATGAACATCGGTTGCTCCGGATACGACGAAGGCCCCTCCGTGGGAGGGGCCTTGGCAGTGCTGACCAGGTCGCCCATCCCGTGAGTACTCCGGGAGGGGCGGCGGTTGCGTCACATGGCGGCGACGACGAAGCCTTTCTCCCGGGTGCGTACGACTAGCACCGACGTAACGAGGAGCGTTACGTCGGCGGGAATAAGGCTGATAAGTCGCGAAACTGCCGTGATGGGCGCGGTCATGTTTTTCAGTATCGGACGCGTCGCCGAAAACCGCAAGCTATTTCTTCTTGGTCGTCACCTTGATGACACCATTGGCCCCGGCCTCGCCGTACAGTGCCTTGGCGGCCTCGCCCTTCATGATCTCGATGGACTCGATCGACTCGGGGCTGAGGGAGTTCAGCGTGGACGTTTCCACGGTCTTCCCGTCGACGATCAGGATGCCGGTGAAGTTCGTCTTCGCCTTGCCGGTCGCGTTGACGATCGCCGGTGGTGTGCCGCGCATTTCGACACCGGTCACGAGCAGGGAGTTCGGTGCTCCCGACAGCTTTGTCGTCCACGCCGCGCTCTTGGTCGTGATCGCAATCTGCTGTCTCGCGCCACCGCGCACATTCACCGTGGCGATGCTGTCAGCCGACAATGCACTCGCTTCCGCCCGGCTGACCGTCCGGCCGTTCACCGTATAGACGGCATTCGCGGTGTCGATCTTGGTGACCTGCGCCACCCGGGCCTCGACGCCCTTCACATCCATCTTCTGCATTTCCGCCGCCGTCGGCAACTGCGATTCACAGGCAGCGAGCAGCGCGACGGCAGCCAGCAGGCCGCTGCCGATACGACGGGAGCGCAGGAACTGCGATGGACGTGAGGTCATGGTGATCAGTCTCCGTTCGAGGTGTGAAGCGTGGTAGGAAAAGGCAGGGCTGGTGAGCGCGAGCGGGGTGCGGGCAATACCGCCATGCATGAACTGCGGCACGTGTGACGACAACTCGATCAGCAGCTGTCCATACTGGCGCGGCGACGCGCCGGTGCCGAGCACACGGCGGTCACAATCGAGCTCGATGGCCAGGCGCAAACGGGCAAGGGCGAACCACGCGATCGGATTCCACGGCATCAGCGCGACGGCGATGCAGGCCGAAAGCAGGAGCAGCGGATCACCGGCCGCGATGTGTGACTGTTCGTGCGTCATCACGAGCCGCTGTTCGTGGGCGGAACGCTCCAGCAGCCAGGCCGGTACCACAATGCGCGGCGCACGCACGCCGATGACCGCGGGGCCCAAGGCTTCCGTCACTCGCACGTCCACGCCGTCGATTGCATGACGCGCCGCGCGCGACAGCTCTGCACGGTGCCGACGGTAGCTCACGCCGAACGCGACCAGCACGAGGAGCGTGGAGAGGGGCC
>CAMBRJ010000268.1 GCA_945870175.1 Gemmatimonas phototrophica | reverse complement strand
TCACGGTGCTGGTGGTGTTCCTGTTCCTGAACTCGTGGCGTTCCACCGTGATCACTGGTCTCGCGCTGCCGGTGTCGGTGCTGGCCAGCTTCGTGGCCGTGTGGGCGTTCGGTTTCACGCTGAACACGATGTCGCTGCTGGGGTTGTCGTTGGCGATCGGTATTCTGATCGACGACGCCATCGTGGTGCGAGAGAACATCGTGCGACACGTGGAGATGGGGAAAGACCATTACACGGCGGCGCGTGAAGGCACCGATGAAATCGGACTCGCGGTTGCGGCGACGACGTTCTCGATCATCGCGGTGTTCGTGCCGATCGCGTTCTTGGAGGGTACGGCGGGACAGTGGTTCAAGCCGTTCGCGCTCACGATTGCCTGTTCCGTGCTCGTGTCGCTGTTCGTGTCCTTCTCACTCGATCCGATGCTGTCGGCGTACTGGCCCGATCCGCATCAGGAAGAGCACGAGAAGAGCTGGCTCACGAAAAAACTCGATCGCTTCAACACCTGGTTCGATGGGCTCGCCACGGGCTATCGGAAGCTGATCGGCTGGGCCCTCGATCATCCGAAATCGATGGTGCTGCTGGCGGTGAGCAGCTTGGCCTTCGCACTGGCCATGCCCGCCTTTGGCCTCGTCGGCGGTAGCTTTTTCCCGCTGGAAGACAACGCGGAAGTGCAGTTGACGATCGAGACGCCCCCGGGGGCGAATCTCGACTATCTGCGGCAGAAGGTGAACGAGTCGATCGCCATCGTGGGCGACTCGGCGCGGTACCCGGAAGTGCTCTACAGCTTTGGGACGGCTGGCGGTGCCAGCGGTGCGGTGGACCAGGCCGGCCTCTATCTCAAGCTCAGTAGCAAGGGAGACCGCCTCGCCAAGGGGCAGCGCGGCGCCGAAGCGCTCGCCGCGGCGATCCGCGCCGATGTGCAACGCGTTGGCGGCAGCAGCATCTCGGTAGCAACGAGCGACTTTTCCGGTCAGCAGAAGCAGATCTCCATCGAACTGCGCGGCACGGACAAGGCCTCGCTGCAGGCGGTGGCGGATCAGTATCTCGCCGCGCTCAAGTCGACACCGGGTGCCGTTGACGTGGGGCTGAGCACCAAGGGGCAGAAGCCTGAGCTGACGGTGCAAGTGGATCGAGCACTGGCGGCGGCGCTGGGTCTCAGCGTCGGGCAGGTGGCGCAGGCGATCCGGCCGGCGTTCGCCGGCCTCGATGCCGGCGACTGGGTCGATCCCACCAACCAGACGCGCAAGGTGATGGTGCGCCTGGCCCCGGAAGCGCGCGACCGAGGCGCCGATCTGGCGCAACTGCCGATCGCGCTCGGACAGGGGGCGAATGCACAGCTCATCCCCTTGCAACAGGTCGCGAGGATTCGCAGTGAGCTGGGGCCGGCGGTCGTCAATCATCTCGACCGCGACAACGTGATCAAGGTCGAAGGGAACTTCGCCGGTCGCTCGCTCTCCGAAGTGATGGGTGACTTCGAACAGAAGACCGCCGGCATCCAGCTGCCCGCCGGCGTCAAGCTGTCCAGTGGTGGCGAGGCCGAACAGCAGAACGAAGTCTTCGGCTCCATCTTCGTTGCGCTCGGGGTGGCGGTGGTGCTGATGTATCTCGTTCTGGTGGTGCAGTTCGGCTCATTCCTCGATCCGATCGCCATTTTGATCTCGCTGCCGCTGTCGCTGATCGGCGTCATGGGCGCCCTCGCGATCACCGGCAACACGATCAACCTGATGAGCCTGATCGGCGTGATCCTGCTGTGCGGCATCGTGGCCAAAAACGCGATTCTGCTGGTGGACTTCGCCAAGTGGGCCCGTGAGAAGAACGGCATGCCGCTGCGTGAAGCCCTCATCGAAGCCGGTGCCATTCGCTTGCGTCCGATTCTGATGACGACCTTTGCCCTCATCGCCGGTATGATCCCGGTGGCGCTCGGCCGCGGGGAAGGGGCCCAGTTCCGCGCGCCGCTCGGCGTCGCGGTCATCGGCGGTGTGATCACCTCCACCGTGCTCACGCTGCTCGTGATCCCGACGTTCTACGAAATCTTCGACAACATGCGGACGTGGTTCGCCAGTCGGGTCGGACTCACGCCGCCGCATACCGGACAGTTCCGTGCCATTGAATCGCCCGTTGCCGAGGTTGGCGACTGAAGTGGTTGATTACATTCGCGGAGTATGATCTCGCCGATGACTGCGATCCTGATCGCGACGACGCTCGCGCCCGCGCTGCTGCTGCGAGGGGTGAGCGTCGTGCTGTCCAGTGGGTTGGGTTTCGTCGCGTTGGCGGCCATTGCTGACGTTTCGCAGTGGCTGGAGGCGGTCAGCGACAGCTTCTGGACCTATGCGATTCTCGGTGCGTCGGCCATCGTCACCGAGGAGCTGTCGCCCATTTTTGGCGGCATCGCGGCACACGAAGGCGAACTCCGGATTCTCCGGGTCCTCCTGTCGATCACCCTCGGCGGTTGGGTGGCGACCACCCTGTTGTACGTGATCGGTCGGTGGAAGTGGGACTTCATTCGCCGGCGGTTCCCGAGGGTCCGCGCGACCGGCACGGTGGCCCTCCGTGCGGTCCGTCGCAATCAACTCACGGCTTCGCTGCTCGTCCGCTTTGCCTTCGGTCTGCGCATCGTGCTGCCGATGGCCTGCGGTGCGGCACAGGTGCCGTTGTACATCTTTCTGCCGCTGTCGCTCGTGGGGTCTGCGCTCTGGACGGCGGTGTTCACGGCCATCGGGTACGCGGCCGGCGAAGCCGCAGTGCGGACGCTCGGCCACCTCGACCGGGCCGGTGAGATTGTCGGCGCCGTGTTGGTCACCGTGGCCGTGCTGGGCTTCGTGCGCTGGCAGCGCATACGCCGCGAACGCAAATCCTCGCGACGCAACATGCGGTAGCTCCTCCGGGCCGTTCTGCGGCCCCGCGTGCCAGGAGAAACCCGAGGTTATTGATGACGCGCGATGGAGGGGATGCGCGCCGGCCGTCGTTACTCGGAGGGCGGCACCAGCACGCCGTCGATCACATGCACCCAGCCGTTCGACGCCCGCACCGACGCGAGCACTTTCGCGCTGCCGATGTACGTCGCGCCGTCTTTCTTCGTGATCGTCTCGCTCACGCCATCGACCATGCCGAGCGCCTGCCCGTCAGTGAAGTCGGTGACGTCGAGTGCCGACGTGGTCACGTGATGATGCAGGATGGTTTTGAGCTTGAGCTTGTTCTCCGGCTTGAGCAGCGTCTCCACCGTGCCGGCGGGAAGCTTGTCGAAGGCGGCGTTTACCGGGGCGAACACGGTGAACGGTCCGGCATTGGCGAGCGAGTTCACGAGGTCGGCCGCCTTGAGCGCGGCCACCAGCGTGGTGTGGTCCTTCGAACCCAGCGCGACGCGCACCACATTCGGCTGCGAGACCGTGTCGTCGACCGCCGCCTGTCCCCCGGCGGCGGCACTCGCCTCGGGCGTACTGGCGCTCGTGTCCGCCTGATCGGCGGGCGCGGCGCAGGCCGCGAGCAGGAGCATCGCGGCCACGGGGAAGGTATGGAATCGGATCATCGGGGGAGTGGAGGGAGAAAAGGCTTATGTGATATACCTATTTCTATCCGTCCACTCGGAACGCCGTGGTAGGCGGTTCCCCGAGATCCTGTCAGGTGGTCGCCTACGCGATCGCCGCGGCCGCGCGCAGATCCGCCCACGCGGCCTCGACGTGGCTCCGGTCCGTGCGGATGTTCCCGATGGCCAGCCGCAGCGTGTACTTCCCGTTCAGCTTCGTGTGCGACAGATACACCCGGCCCGCGGCATTCACCTGCTCCATGATCGCCGCGTTCACGCGCGCGATGTCGGCTTCGCTCATGCCGGCGGGCGCGTAGCGGAAGCACACCAGCGACATCGTGACCGGGGCCGTGAGTTCCCAGCCGCCGCTTTCAAAATGCACCATGCCGGCGAAGTCGCGCGCGAGCTCGCAATGAAAGCGAATGCGCTCGGCGATGCCCTCGGCGCCGTACGCGCGCATCACCATCCATAGCTTGAGTGAGCGGAACCGGCGACCCAGCTGAATGCCGTAGTCCATCAAATTCACCGTCTCGCTTGGCGTGCTGGTGATCAGATACTCGGGCAACAGCGCGAAGGCACGCGTGAGCGCCTCCGGGTGCTTCGTGTACATCACCGAGCAATCCAGCGGCGTGAACAGCCACTTGTGCGGATTCACCACGAACGAGTCGGCGTCGTCGGTGCCGTCCATGAGATGGCGCATTTCGGGCACGATCGCCGTCACGCCGCCGTACGCGGCGTCGACATGGACCCAGCAGCCATGCGCGCGCGCGATGCGCACCACGGCGCGCACGGGATCGACGCTGGTCGTGCTGGTGGTGCCCACGCACGGCACCACGGCGATCGGGCGAAAGCCCGCGGCGATATCGGCCTGGATCGCCGACTCAAGCGCATCGGGACGCATACGAAAGCTCTCGTCGGCGGGAATCTTCACGAGATTCTCGTGGCCGAGC
Organism: Gemmatimonas phototrophica; assembly: GCA_945870175.1. Classification (GTDB taxonomy): domain Bacteria; phylum Gemmatimonadota; class Gemmatimonadetes; order Gemmatimonadales; family Gemmatimonadaceae; genus Gemmatimonas; species Gemmatimonas phototrophica_A. Next base: position 369 of record CAMBRJ010000268.1, on the reverse strand, counting down.
CCGAGTGCGATGACGGCTTTGTCGATTGACGAGTGGGCATGTTCGCTGCAATACACGCGCAATCTGGGCATGTCGACGCGCCCGGCCATGCCGTGCACGCGCACGTCGTACCCCGCCTGTTCCCGCGCCGCCGCCAGTGCGTAGAAGGTGCTCACGCTGGCGGTGTCGGTGATCTGTCCGAACCAGCCGTCGCCCATGCCCATCAGCTGTCGTAGCCAATCGAGCGAGAGCTGCTCGAGTTCCGTCACGGCGGGGCTTGTCACCCACAGCATGCCGTTGGCATTGATCCCGGCGGCGAGCAGTTCACCGAGAATGCCGGGATAGGACGCGCTGTTGGCGAAGTACGCGAAGAAGCCGGGATGATTCCAG